>NZ_JBHXRU010000114.1:0-18354 GCF_042716255.1 Streptomyces sp. NPDC058662
CCGGAGGGTGTTGGGCGTGAACGGGGGCGGGGGGCGGGGCGGCCGGCAGGTGGGGCCGGCGCGGTTCCGGCGCCGGGGGGCGGCGGACGCGCGGGGCGCCCGCGCCGCGGGCGGGCCCGGACGGCTACGCGGCCTGGGCGTCGGCCCAGTGCTCCTGGAGCGTACGGACGGCCTCGGTGATCGCCGGGCGGCGGGCCGCGCCGGTCCGCCACAGGGCGTACAGCCGGCGTACGGGGCCCGGCTCCAGCGGTACCGCCACCGTGCCCGGCGGCAGCCCGCCCGTACCGAGCCGCGGGACGACGGCCACCCCGAGACCGGCGGCGACCAGGGCGACGATGGTGTGGTTCTCCTCCGCGACGTGGACGATGTCCGGTTCGAGTCCGGCCGCGCGCAGGGTCCGGACCAGCCAGTCGTGGCAGATCCGCCCCGGCGGCTGGCAGACCCAGCGCTCCGCGCCGAGGTCCGTCCGCCGCACGGTGCGGCCGTCGGCGAAGGGGTGTCCGGCCGGCACCACCAGATCGCACCGGTCGTCCCCGATCACCGCCTGCTCGATGCCCTCGGGCGCCGGCAGCGGGGCGATGTCCCAGTCGTGCGCCACGGCCAGGTCGGTGACCCCGCGCGCCACCAGGTCCACCGACAGGTGCGGGTCCACCTCCGTGAGGCGCACGTCCAGGTCCGGGTGCCGCCGCGCCAGGTCCGCGAGCACCCCCGGCAGCAGTCCGCGCGCCGCCGAGGCGAAGGCGGCCACCGTCAGCAGCCCGCTCGGCTGCCCCCGCCGCTCCTCCAACGTGGTCTCGGCGCGCTCCACGATCGCCAGCAACTGCCGTGCCGCGTCCGCCAGATGGCGGGCCTCCTCGGTGAGGGCCACTCCGCGCCCCCGCCGCTCCAGCAGGGTCGTACGGGTCTCCCGCTCCAGCTTCGAGATCTGCTGCGAGACCGCGGAGGGGGTGTAGCCGAGGGCGGCCGCCGCGCCCGCGACCGAGCCGTGGACGGAGACGGCGTGCAGGGCGCGCAACCGGGCGAGATCGAGCATGCTCCCATCGTGGCACCGCCAGCAGGCGTAAGCAACGCTTCATTCATCCCGGAAGAGATCCGCGCTGGTGCTACATCATCGGGGCGTCGATGCTCGGAGCATGCGTCCCGTACACACCGCCCTCGCCGTGCTCGTCGCCGCCGTCTGGGGCTTCAACTTCGTGGTCATCGAGATCGGCCTCGACCACTTCCCGCCGCTGCTCCTGTCGGCGCTGCGCTTCCTCGTCGCCGCCCTGCCCGCCGTGTTCCTCGTCGGGCGCCCGAAGGTGGCGTGGAAGTGGATCCTCGCGGTCGGAGCGGCGCTCGGCATCGCCAAGTTCGGCCTCCTCTTCACCGGCATGGACGCCGGGATGCCGGCCGGGCTGTCCTCGCTCGTGCTCCAGGCGCAGGCCGTCTTCACCGCCGTCCTCGCCGCCTTCGTCCTGCGCGAACGGCCGGGCCGGGTGCGGGTTGCCGGCATGGCCGTCGCGCTCGCCGGGATCGCCGTCGCCGCCGCCGACGGGGGCACGTCGGGACCGGTGCTCGGCTTCGTGCTCGTGGTCGCGGCCGCCGCCTGCTGGGGGGTGTCGAACGTGCTGACGCGCAAGGCCGCCCCGCCCGACGCGCTGAACTTCATGGTGTGGGTCTGCGTGGTCCCGGTGCTCCCGCTGCTCGCCCTCTCCCTGCTGCTGGAGGGGCCGGAGCGGGACCTGGCCGCGCTGCGCGCCCTGGACTGGTCCGGAGCGGCCGTCCTCGGATACGTCGCCTGGGTGTCCACCGTCTTCGGGTTCGGCGCCTGGGGCTACCTGCTGCGCCGCTACCCGGCCTCCTCGGTGGCGCCGTTCTCGCTGCTGGTGCCCGTGTTCGGGATGTCCTCGGCCGCCCTGGTCCTCGGTGAGCCCGTCTCCGGGATGCGCTGGCTCGCGGCGGTGCTGCTGGTCGGCGGGGTGGCCCTGACCTCGCTGGCTTCCGCGCCCGGCGGGCGTACGGCCTCCGCGCCCGGCGCACGTACCGCCCCGGCGCCCGAAGCGCGTGCGGCCTCCGCCCCGGAGCCCGCCGGCGCCGCCCGTCCCGCCCCG
Source organism: Streptomyces sp. NPDC058662 (assembly GCF_042716255.1). Taxonomy (NCBI): domain Bacteria; kingdom Bacillati; phylum Actinomycetota; class Actinomycetes; order Kitasatosporales; family Streptomycetaceae; genus Streptomyces; species Streptomyces sp. NPDC058662. The sequence goes on from NZ_JBHXRU010000114.1 coordinate 2,091, forward strand.
TGAGGGCGCGGGCGCCGCGCGGAAGCCCGCAGTCCTGCCGGAAACGCTCCTTCTGTGCCGGTTCACCGGCACCTCGGACGGGAGTTGGGTAATGGAAAGGCAAAGGTGCGCGGACGCGTGCAACCCCCGGCGGGGATCGGCGGTCGTATGGTGCGTCGGTACTTCCGGGAGGGGATCTGGGGGGATCGGGAAGTCCGACGAGGGAGGGGTAACCGTGAGGGGGTCCGGCCGCGAGGCCTGACCCCCTTCTGGTTCTCCGGGGCGCTCCCGGGCGTTGTCCCCAGGGCCCGCGCGCTGTCCGAGCCGGACGGTAGCTTCGCTCCATGGCAACGGACGCGGCGCGGGCTGTGCAACTGGCGGTGGTCGAGGGCGTGCTCGAACGCATCACCTACGCCAACGAGGAGAGCGGCTACACGGTCGCCCGCGTCGACACCGGCCGCGGCGCCGGCGACCTCCTCACGGTCGTCGGCTCCCTGCTGGGGGCCCAGCCCGGCGAATCGCTGCGCATGGAGGGCCGATGGGGCTCCCACCCCCAGTACGGCAAGCAGTTCGCGGTGGAGAACTACCGCACCGTCCTGCCGGCCACCGTCCAGGGCATCCGCCGCTACCTCGGCTCCGGCCTCATCAAGGGCATCGGCCCGAGGATCGCCGAGCGGATCGTCGACCACTTCGGCACCGAGACCCTGGACATCATCGAGGGCGAGCCGAAACGGCTGATCGAGGTGCCCGGACTCGGCCCCAAGCGGACGAAGCTGATCGGCGCCGCCTGGGAGGAGCAGAAGGCCATCAAGGAGGTCATGGTCTTCCTGCAGGGCGTCGGCGTCTCCACCTCCATCGCCGTCCGCATCTACAAGAAGTACGCCGACGCCTCCATCTCGGTGGTGCGCAACCAGCCCTACCGGCTCGCCGCCGACGTGTGGGGCATCGGCTTCCTCACCGCCGACCGCATCGCCCAGGCCGTCGGCATCCCGCACGACAGCCCCGAGCGGGTCAAGGCCGGACTCCAGTACGCCCTTTCGCAGTCCACCGACCAGGGCCACTGCTTCCTGCCCGAGGAGCGGCTCATCGCCGACGGCGTCACACTGCTCCAGGTCGACACCGGGCTCGTCATCGACTGCCTGGCCGAACTCGCCGCCGACCCGGAGGGCGTCGTACGGGAGTCCGTGCCGGACCCGCAGGGCGGCCCGGATCCGCTGACCGCCGTGTACCTGGTGCCCTTCCACCGCGCCGAGCTGTCCCTGGTCGGCCAGGTGCGCCGGCTCCTGCACGCCGAGGAGGACCGGATGCCCGGTTTCCGCGACGTGGACTGGGACCGGGCACTGGGCTGGCTCGCGGGCCGCACCGGGGCCGCCCTGGCCCCCGAGCAGCGGGACGCGGTCCGCCTCGCGCTGACCCGCCGCGTCGCCGTCCTCACCGGCGGGCCGGGCTGCGGCAAGTCCTTCACCGTCCGCTCGATCGTGGAGCTGGCCCGGGCGAAGAAGGCCAAGGTGGTGCTCGCCGCGCCCACCGGCCGGGCGGCGAAGCGGCTGTCCGAGCTCACCGGCGCCGACGCCTCCACGGTCCACCGGCTGCTGGAACTGAAGCCGGGCGGGGACGCCGCGTACGACCGGGAGCGCCCGCTGGACGCGGACCTGGTCGTGGTCGACGAGGCGTCCATGCTGGACCTGCTTCTGGCCAACAAGCTCGTCAAGGCCGTGGCGCCGGGCGCCCACCTGCTGCTCGTGGGGGATGTGGACCAGCTGCCGTCGGTCGGCGCCGGGGAGGTGCTGCGGGACCTGCTGGCCGAGGACGGCCCGGTACCCGCCGTCCGCCTGACGCGGATCTTCCGGCAGGCCCAGCAGTCGGGCGTGGTCGCCAACGCCCACCGGATCAACACCGGTCTGCCGCCGCTCACCGACGGGCTGCCGGACTTCTTCCTCTTCCCGGAGGAGGACACCGAGGCCGCCGGAGTGCTCGCCGTGGACGTGGCGGCCCGACGCATTCCGGCCAGGTTCGGCCTCGACCCGCGCCGCGACATCCAGGTGCTGGCCCCCATGCACCGGGGGCCGGCCGGCGCGGGGAACCTCAACGGCTTGCTCCAGCAGGCGATCACCCCGGCCCGGCCGGACCTGCCCGAGAAGCGGTTCGGCGGCCGGGTCTTCCGGGTCGGCGACAAGGTGACCCAGGTCCGGAACAACTACGAGAAGGGGGCCAACGGCGTCTTCAACGGCACGGTCGGCGTGGTCACCGCCCTGGACCTCGACGAACAGCGCCTGACCGTACGGACGGAGGAGGACGAGGAGGTCGGCTACGAGTTCGCCGAACTGGACGAGCTGGCCCACGCCTACGCCGTCACCATCCACCGCTCCCAGGGGAGTGAATATCCCGCGGTGGTGATCCCGGTCACCACCGGGGCTTGGATGATGCTCCAGCGGAACCTGCTGTACACGGCGGTGACCCGGGCGAAGAAACTGGTCGTCCTGGTCGGGTCACGCAAGGCCCTGGGGCAGGCGGTGCGTACGGTTTCCGCAGGCAGGAGGTACACGGCGGTCGCGGCGAGGCTGTCCGGCCGGATACCGGTGGGAAACATCACCTAGATGATCGATCATTTGGGGTTCCACCGCCGGTGCGGAGGGTGCAGGATGAGCAGCTTGGCGGCACTCAGTGCCGCCAGGAGCGCCGAAGGCCGACCCCGAGTGCACTCTCCTGCGCCAAATGGGGGAAGGTAGAGGCAGTCAGGGCACCTCGAAGAAGAGGCACTACGTCGGTGAGGGATGACGTGAGCGACAACTCTGTAGTACTCCGGTACGCGGACGGTGAATACACCTACCCGGTGGTCGAGAGCACCGTCGGCGACCAGGGCTTCGACATCTCGAAGCTGAGGGCCCAGACCGGGCTCGTCACTCTGGACAGCGGCTACGGCAACACCGCGGCGTACAAGTCCGCGATTACCTACCTCGACGGTGAGCAGGGCATCCTGCGCTACCGCGGTTACCCGATCGAGCAGCTGGCCGAGCGCTCGACGTTCATCGAGGTCGCGTACCTGCTGATCAACGGCGAGCTGCCGACGGTCGACCAGCTCGCGTCGTTCCGCAACGAGATCACCCAGCACACGCTGCTGCACGAGGACGTGAAGCGCTTCTACGACGGCTTCCCGCGCGACGCGCACCCGATGGCGATGCTGTCCTCCGTGGTCAGCGCGCTGTCGACGTTCTACCAGGACAGCCACAACCCGTTCGACGACCAGCAGCGCCACCTGTCGACGATCCGACTGCTGGCCAAGCTTCCGACGATCGCGGCCTACGCGTACAAGAAGTCGGTCGGCCACCCGGTGGTCTACCCGCGCAACGACCTCGGCTACGTCGAGAACTTCCTGCGCATGACCTTCTCCGTGCCGGCCCAGGAGTACGACCTGGACCCGGTCGTGGTCTCGGCGCTCGACAAGCTGCTGATCCTGCACGCGGACCACGAGCAGAACTGCTCGACCTCCACCGTGCGCCTGGTCGGCTCCTCGCAGGCGAACATGTTCGCCTCGATCTCGGCCGGCATCTCGGCCCTGTGGGGCCCGCTGCACGGTGGCGCCAACCAGTCCGTCCTGGAGATGCTGGAAGGCATCAAGCAGGACGGCGGCGACGTCGACGCCTTCATCCGCAAGGTGAAGAACAAGGAGGACGGCGTCCGCCTGATGGGCTTCGGGCACCGCGTCTACAAGAGCTTCGACCCCCGGGCGAAGATCATCAAGGCTGCGGCGCACGACGTCCTCTCGGCGCTCGGCAAGAGCGACGAGCTGCTGGACATCGCGCTCAAGCTGGAGGAGCACGCGCTGGCCGACGAGTACTTCGTCGAGCGCAACCTCTACCCCAACGTGGACTTCTACACCGGTCTGATCTACCGGGCCATGGGCTTCCCGACCGAGATGTTCACCGTGCTCTTCGCGCTCGGCCGGCTCCCCGGCTGGATCGCCCAGTGGCACGAGATGATCAAGGAGCCCGGCTCCCGCATCGGCCGTCCGCGCCAGATCTACACCGGCGAGGTCCTGCGCGACTTCGTCCCGGTCGAGGCCCGCTGACCCGAGCCTCCAGGCGTACGAAAAGCGCCCCGCCGTCGATCCCCCCACGGGTCGACGGTCGGGGCGCTTTCCTTTCCCCGGAACGGATTCCCCCCACGGGACCCGATCCAGGGCGTCGGTGTGTGCCGGGACCCGTTCTCGGGTCGGGAGGGCCGCTCGGGCCTCCCGCAGGCACGTGTCCCGGCCGGCCGGCGCCTCGGTCGTCCCCCAGGACCTCCGGCAACGTCCCCCAAGACGTTCCTGGCACCGCCCCATTAGACTCGTGCCGGCCCCGGATGGTTACGTTGCCGTCACTGTGATCTGCGTCTCCCGTGAAGGAAGTGTGTGGGCCCTGGGAGGGAGATCCACTAGCGGAACGTGCGCAGCCGCAGGCTGTTGCTCACGACGAAGACCGAGGAGAAGGCCATCGCGGCCCCGGCGATCATCGGGTTGAGCAGGCCGGCGGCCGCCAGCGGCAGGGCCGCCACGTTGTAGCCGAAGGCCCAGAAGAGGTTTCCCTTGATGGTGGCCAGGGTGCGGCGGGAGAGCCGGATCGCGTCCGCCGCCACCCGCAGGTCGCCCCGTACGAGGGTCAGGTCGCCGGCCTCGATGGCCGCGTCGGAGCCGGTCCCCATGGCCAGGCCCAGATCGGCCTGGGCCAGCGCGGCCGCGTCGTTGACCCCGTCGCCGACCATGGCCACCGTGCGGCCCTCGGCCTGCAGCCGGCGCACGACGTCCACCTTGTCCTGGGGGAGCACCTCGGCGATCACCTCGTCGATGCCCACCTCGCGGGCCACCGTCCGCGCGACGGCCTCGTTGTCCCCGGTCAGCAGCACCGGGGTCAGGCCCAGGGCCCGCAGCCGGGTGACCGCCTCGGCGCTGGTCGCCTTCACCGCGTCGGCCACCGTCAGGACCCCGCGCGCCGCGCCGTCCCAGGCCACCAGGACGGCTGTGGAGCCGGCGGCCTCGGCGGTCGACTTGGCCTGAGCGAGGGCGGCCGGCAGGGTGATCGACCGGTCGGCCAGCAGTCGTTCGCGCCCCACCAGAACCGCGTGCCCGTCGACCACGCCCTGGACGCCGAGCCCGGCGAGGCTCTCGAAGCCCTCCGGGACGGGCAGGGCGCCGGCCCGCTCGGCCGCTCCGGCGGCCACAGCCCGGGCGATCGGGTGCTCCGAGGCGTGCTCCAGCGACCCGGCCAGGCGCAGCAGTTCGACCTCGTCGGTGCCCTCGGCGGGGAAGACGCCGACCAGGGCCATCCGGCCGGTGGTGACGGTCCCGGTCTTGTCGAGGACGACGGTGTCCACCCGGCGGGTGGACTCCAGTACCTCGGGTCCCTTGATCAGGATGCCGAGCTGCGCGCCCCGGCCGGTGCCGACCATCAGCGCGGTCGGCGTGGCCAGGCCCAGGGCGCAGGGGCAGGCGATGATCAGGACGGCGACGGCGGCGGTGAAGGCGGCCGCGGGGTCGTCGGCGACGAGCAGCCAGGTGACCCAGGTGCCGAGCGCGAGGAGCAGGACGACGGGGACGAACACGGCGGAGATCCGGTCGGCGAGGCGCTGCACCTCGGCCTTGCCGCTCTGCGCGGCCTCCACCATCCGGGACATCCGGGCGAGCTGGGTGTCGGCGCCGATCCGGGTGGCCTCGACGACCAGCCGTCCGGAGGTGTTGACGGTGGCGCCGGTGACCGTGTCGTGCGTGGAGACCTCGACCGGGACGGACTCGCCGGTGAGCATCGACACGTCCACGGCGGAGGCGCCCTCGACGACCGTTCCGTCGGTGGCGATCTTCTCGCCGGGACGGACGACGAACCGGTCGCCGACCGCGAGCTCGCCGACCGGGACGCGGACCTCGCGGCCGCCGCGCAGGACGGCGACGTCCTTGGCGCCCAGCTGCAGCAGGGCCCGCAGGGCCGCGCCCGCCTTCCGCTTCGAGCGGGCCTCCAGGTAGCGGCCCAGCAGGATGAAGCTGACGACTCCGGCGGCGACCTCCAGGTAGAGGGCGGAGGAGCCGTCGGTGCGGGCGACGGCGCCCCCCTGCCAGCTGAGGAGGACGAAGTCGTGCCGCATGCCGGGCATGCCCGCGTGGCCGAAGAACAGGGCCCACAGGGACCAGCCGTAAGCCGCGAGGGTGCCGACGGAGACCAGGGTGTCCATGGTGGCGGCGCCGTGCCGGGCGTTGGTCCAGGCGGCCCGGTGGAAAGGGAGCGCGCCCCAGACGACGACAGGGGAGGCGAGGGTGAGGGAGAGCCACTGCCAGTTGTCGAACTGCAGGGCCGGGACCATCGCCAGCAGTACGACGGGCAGCGCCAGGACGGTGGAGACCAGCAGGCGCTCGCGCAGCGCGGCCAGTTCCGGGTCGGGGGCCTCGGCCCGCTCCTCGTCGGCGGCCGCGGGGGCGGGCGGCGCGGGCTCCTCGGCGGTGTAGCCGGTCTTGACGACGGTCGCGATCAGGTCGGCGACCTGGACGTCGCCGCCGTAGGAGACGTAGGCCTTCGCGGTGGCGTAGTTCACCGTGGCCTCGACGCCGTCCATCCGGTTGAGCTTCTTCTCGATGCGGGCCGCGCAGGAGGCGCAGGTCATCCCGCCGATCGAGAGCTCGACCGCCGTTATGGGTCCGTCGTGCACTGTGCTGCTGGTCATCTTCCGGCTCCAGGGGGAGGGCCGGGCCGTACGGAACCAGTATGAGCTGGCCGGTACGGCCCGGCGGGGTACTGCGGAGTACTGCGACGCGGTGCGGCCGGTCGCCGCGGCCGCTGCCGGGCGGCTGCCGCGGCCGGCAGCGGCCGGTGTCGCGGCGCTGCCGGCCGCCGCTCAGGGGTGGCCGGCTGCCGCTCAGGCGCGGCCGGCGAACTCGTACCCGGCCTCGTCCACGGCGGCGCGGACGTCCTCGTCGCCGAGCGGGGCGGCGGAGACCACGGTGACCTCGCCGGTGGCGGCGACGGCCTTGACCGAGCTGACGCCCGGCAGGGCGGTGAGCTCGGCGGTCACCGCGCCCTCGCAGTGCCCGCAGGTCATGCCGGTCACCCGGTAGACGGTGGTGGTCTGGGTGTCCGTCTCGGCGGTCATGTCGTTCTCCTCTTCGGGGGCGTGTCCGGTCACCGGGGGCGGCGGATCGCTCCACCGTCCTCCCGACATACCGAGACTATACCCCTAGGGGGTATGGATGCGAGGGAGGGGCGCCTCCGTTTCGCCCGCTCGTCCCACCGGCTGCCCTCAGTCCTCGCGGCGGCCCCGGTTGCCGGGACGGCGCGCCACCCAGGCGCGGACGGTGTCGGCGTACCAGTAGGGCTTGCCGCCCTCCACATGGTCGGGCAGGGGCAGCAGCCCGTGCTTGCGGTACGAGCGCACGGTGTCCGGCTGCACCCGGATGTGGGCGGCGATCTCCTTGTACGACCACAGCTGTCGGTCGCTCATGCACGACACCTCCTGGTCCACGCCGCCGGGCCGGCCGGGAGGCCGTCGGGGGGAGCCGGCGCGTGGACAGTGACGATCACTCGGGTTGTGCCCGGGGAACGACGGACGGTGAAGGCAAGGGAGGGGCTGTCGCCCGCCTGTGACGGAAGACCCGCGTAACGCGGACATGCGTGACACGCGGGCGACCCTTGTGACACAGGCGGCACAAGGGTCGCGCGGTGCGGCAGCGGGGCGGAGGCCGCCGGTCAGCGGTACAGCGCCGGGCGCTCCACCATGTCCACGGAGGTCCGTACGCCCTCGCGGGCGGCCGTCAGACCCGCCTCGGACACGGCCGCCGCCGCGTAGCCGTCCCAGGCGTCGGGCCCCGCCACGCCGCCCCGCGCGGCCGCGGCCACCCAGCGCCGCAACTGCCGGTCGTAGGCGTCCGCGAAGCGCACCGTGAAGTCCTGGGGGATCTCGCCGCCCCACCGGCCCGCGGACCGCACCACCATCGCGCGCTGGTCGCCGATGGACGCGCTGCCCGACTCGCCGACGGCCTCGCACCTCACCTCGTAGCCGAAACCGCAGTTGACGAAGATCTCCACATCGACGACGGCGCCGCCGGAGGTCTCCAGCAGCACCAGCCGGGGGTCCCCCAGCCCCTCCGGCGCGGTCGAGGACGGGGTGGGGGACAGCACGGACACCGCGGTGACCTCCTGCCCCAGCAGCCAGCGGGCCGCGTCCACCTCGTGCACGACGGAGTCGCTGATCAGCATGTCGCTCGTGAAGAAGGACGGCGAGGCGGCGTTGCGGTGCCGGCAGTGCAGGAACAGCGGCCGCCCGATCGCGCCCGCGTCCAGGAGCTCCTTCAACCGCTCGTACTCGGCGTCGTGGCGCCGCATGAACCCCACCTGCACCAGGCGCCGCCCCAGTCGCTGCTCGGCCTCCATCACACGCAGCGCCCCCGCCGGGTCCGGGGTCAGCGGCTTCTCGCACAGCACCGGCAGCCCGCGCTCCAGGGCGCGCAGGATCGCCTCCTCGTGGGCGGGCCCGGGGGAGGCGATCAGTACGGCCTCCACACCGGGCGCGGCTATCGCCGCCGCCGGGTCGGTGTGCGCGCTCGCGCCGTCCAGCGCGCCCGCGACCGCCTTCACCCGGTCCCCGTCCGGGTCGGCCACAGCCACCACCCGGGCCCCGCCGACGGTCCGCCCGATCCTGCGGAGGTGGTCCGCGCCCATCTTCCCGGTGCCGATGACGGCGATGCCGAGCGTGCTCATGTCGTGTTCCTTCCGGAGGGTCAGCGGGCGCCGCAGGAGCGCAGGTAGGCGCGGGTGCGGCGGGCGATCGGCAGCGGCCGGTCGGGCGGGCAGGGGTACATGTCCTGCTCGACGATGGCGAAGAGGTCCACACCGAGGCGCTGGGCCGCCGCCAGCACCGGCTCCAGCGCCGGCACGCCCGACGGCGGCTCGCACATCACCCCGCGCCCCACGGCGGGTCCGAAGGGCAGCCCCTCGGCGGCGACCTCGCCCAGGATCCGCGGGTCCACCTGCTTGAGGTGCAGGTACCCGATCCGCTCGGCGAAGGCCTCGATCGCCGCGACGCTGTCGCCGCCGCAGTACGCGTAGTGCCCGGTGTCCAGGCAGAGGGAGACGAGGGCGGGATCGGTGGCGTCCAGGAAACGGGCCACGTTCTCGGGGGTGTCGATATGGGTGTCCGCGTGCGGGTGGACGACGATCCGCAGCCCGTACCGGTCCTGGACCTCCCGGCCCAGGCGCTCGGTCTGGGCGGCCAGTTCGCGCCACTGGCCGGGAGTGAGGGTGCGGTCCTCCAGGACCTCCCCGGTCTTGTCGTCCCGCCAGAAGGACGGGATGACCACGAGATGGGCCGCGCCCATGTCCCGGGTGAGCGCCGCGATCCGCGACACGTGCTCCCAGGTCTCCTCCCACACGGCGGGCCCGTGATGGAGTCCGGTGAAGACCGTGCCGGCCGAGACCCGCAGCCCGCGCCGGGCCGTCTCCTCGGCGAGGCGGACGGGATCGGTGGGCAGATAGCCGTAGGGGCCCAGCTCGATCCACTCGTACCCGGCGTCCGCGACCTCGTCGAGGAAGCGCTTCCAGGGGGTCTGCCGGGGATCATCGGGGAACCAGACCCCCCAGGAGTCCGGAGCCGAACCGATGCGGATACGGGTCAACGCGGGCGGGGAGGACGTCATAGCGGCCACCTTAGGTCGCGGCAGGGAACGTGGCGCAGAACGCGGCAGCGAACGCGGCAGAGGACTGGGAGGACTGACTGTGACCGGCGACCCGATCACCTTCGACCTGATCACCATGGGGCGGATCGGGGTGGATCTCTACCCGCTGACGACCGGCGTATCGCTGGCGGAGGCGGACACCTTCGGCAAGTTCCTGGGCGGCTCCCCGGCCAACGTGGCCGTGGCGGCGGCCCGGCTGGGACGGCGGGTGGCGCTCATCACCCGTACCGGAGCCGACCCCTTCGGCGCCTACCTCCGCTCCGAGCTGCGCGGATTCGGGGTGGACGACCGGTGGGCGGGCGAGGTCCAGGGCCTTTCGACCCCCCTCGCGTTCTGCGAGGTCTTCCCGCCGGACCGCTTCCCGCTGTACTTCTACCGCCACCCCAAGGCCCCGGACCTGGAGATCGCGGCGCATGAGGTGGACCTGGAGGCCGTACGGGCCGCCCGCGTCTTCTGGATGACGGGGACCGGCCTCAGCGAGGAGCCGAGCCGGTCGGCCACCCTGGCGGCCCTGGAGGCGCGCGCGAAGTCCGGTACGACGGTCTTCGACCTGGACTGGCGGCCCACGCTGTGGCGGGAGAAACCAGGGCCGCACTACGAACAGGCGCTGGCGCGGGCGACCGTGGCCGTGGGGAACCCGGAGGAGTGCGAGATCGCCACGGGCGAATCGGATCCGCACGCGGCGGCGCGGGCCCTGCTCGCCGCCGGCGTGGAACTGGCCGTGGTCAAACGGGGCCCGCGGGGTGTGCTGGCGGTCCACCGGGACGGAACGGTGGCCGAGGTCCCGCCGGTGCCGGTGGACGTGGTCAACGGGCTGGGCGCGGGCGACGCGTTCGGCGGCGCGCTGTGCCACGGCCTGCTCGCCGGCTGGGACCCGGAACGGGCGGTGCGGTACGCGAACGCCGCCGGGGCCATCGTGGCATCGCGGCTGGCGTGCTCCTCGGCGATGCCGTACCCCGCCGAGGTGGAGGAGGTGCTCGGCCGTGCCGGTGGTGTGTGAGCGGGAGATGCGGTGGACGAGGCTCCTCGTCCTCGACCTGGCACCGGGGGAGCGGTACGCGCACCCGTGCGGGGAGTGGGAATGGATCGTGCTCCCGCTGTCGGGCGGCTGCCGGGTCCACTGCCGCGCCCTCACGGCCGAGCCGGCGTCCTCGCCCCCGCCGGCGGTCGGGGCGCGGGAGCCGGGGAGTGACGCCGCCGGTGGACCGGAGGTCCTCGAACTGCGCGGCCGGGCCGGGGTGTTCGAGGCCGTCACCGACTTCGCGTACGTGCCGCGCGACGCGCACGTCGGGATCGAGTCGGCCGCCGGCGGGCGCTTCGCCCTCATCGGCGCCCGCTGCACCACCCGCCTGCCGGCCCGGTACGGCCCCGCCGACGCCGTCCCGGTGGAGCTCCGCGGCGCGGCCGCCTGCTCCCGCCAGGTCAACAACTTCGCCGCGGCCGACGCCTTCCCCTGCGACCGCCTGATCGCCGTCGAGGTCCTCACCCCCGGCGGCAACTGGTCCTCCTACCCGCCCCACAAGCACGACGAGCACCATCCCGGCGAGGAGTCCCGGCTGGAGGAGATCTACTACTTCGAGATCGCCCCGCACGGGGACACCCCGGGCGTCGGCTACCAGCGCGTGACACCCTCACCCGCCGGGAGCACCGACATCCTCACCGAGGTGCGCACCGGGGACGCCGTCCTCATCCCCGACGGCTGGCACGGCCCCTCCATCGCCGCCCCCGGGCACGACATGTACTACCTGAACGTGATGGCCGGACCGCCGGGCGAGCCCCGCGCGTGGCTGATCCGCGACCATCCCGACCACCGCTGGATCCGCGACAGCTGGGACGGGCAGGACATCGACCCCCGGCTGCCCTTCCCCCACCTGCCCCTCCACCGGGCGGAGGCACCCCGATGAGACTGACCGTCGCGCAGGCACTCCTGCGCTTCCTCGCCTGCCAGTACACCGAGCGGGACGGGCGCCGCCACCGGCTCATCGCCGCCACCTGGGGAATCTTCGGGCACGGCAACGTCGCCGGGATCGGGCAGGCGCTCCTGGAGAGCGGCCCGGCCGCCATGCCCTTCCTCCAGGGCCGCAACGAGCAGGCCATGGTGCACGCCGCCGTCGGCTACGCCCGGCAGAGCGGACGGCTCTCCGCGCATGCCGTCACCACCTCCATCGGGCCCGGCGCCACCAACCTCGTCACCGGCGCCGCCCTGGCCACCGTCAACCGGATCCCGGTGCTCCTTCTGCCTGGGGACACCTTCGCGACCCGTCCCGCCGACCCCGTGCTCCAGCAGCTGGAGGTCCCGTACGCGGGAGACCTCTCCGTCAACGACACCCTGCGGCCCGTCTCCCGCTACTTCGACCGGGTCACCCGCCCCGAGGCCCTGATCCCGGCCGCCCTCCAGGCCGTGCGGGTGCTCACCGACCCCGTGCAGACGGGCGCCGTCACCCTCGCGCTGCCGCAGGACGTGCAGGCGCAGGCGTACGACTGGCCGCCGGAGTTCTTCGCCGAGCGGGTGTGGCGCGTCCGCAGGCCCCGGCCCGACCGCGACGAGCTCGCCGCGGCCGCCGCCGCGGTACGGGCCGCCGCCCGGCCCCTGGTCGTGGCCGGCGGCGGAGTCCGGCACAGCGGAGCCGGCGCGGCGCTGGCCGCCTTCGCGGAGGCCACCGGGATCCCGGTGGCCGTCACACAGGCGGGAAAGGGCGTCCTGCCGCACGGGCACCCCGCCGACGCGGGCGGGATCGGGCACACCGGAACGGCCACCGCCGACGCGCTGGCCCGGGAGGCCGACCTCGTCATCGCCGCCGGGACCCGGCTGACCGACTTCACCACCGCCTCGGGAACCCTCTTCCAGCACCCCGGGGTCCGCTTCGTCGGCCTCAACCTCGACCCGTACGACGCCCACAAGCTCGCGGCCCTGCCCCTCGTCGCCGACGCCCGCGAGGGCCTCGACGAGCTCCGGGAGGCGGTCGCCGGCCACCGTGTTGAGCCCTCGTACGAGGACGCGTACGGGCGCGCCCGGCAGACCTGGGAGACCCGCGTCGACCAGGCCTGGGCCGCCCCGGACGAGGACGCCGTCCCCACCCAGGCCCAGGTGCTGGGGCTGCTCGACGGCCTCGTGGACGACACGGACGTCCTGGTCAACGCCGCCGGATCCCTCCCGGGCGACCTGCACAAGCTCTGGCGGGCCCGGTCGGGGGACCAGTACCACGTGGAGTACGGCTACTCCTGCATGGGCTACGAGATCCCGGCGGCGATCGGCGTCGCGCTGGCCGCGCCCGGCCGGCCGGTGTGGGCGCTCGTCGGCGACGGCACGTACCTGATGAACCCCACCGAGATCGTCACCGCCGTGCAGGAGCGCCTCCCGATCAAGGTGGTGATCGTCGACAACCGCGGCTACGCCTCCATCGGCGGGCTCTCGGCGGCGGTCGGCGGCGAGGGCTTCGGCACCGCCTACCGCTTCCGGGCGCCCGACGGCTCGTACACGGGCGACCCCCTGCCGGTGGACCTCGCGGCCAACGCAGCCTCCCTCGGCATGGCGGTGATCCGTACCCGCACCATCAGTGACCTGCGCAAAGCCCTCGCGCAGGCACGGCTGGCGGACCGTCCCACATGTGTCTACGCACAGACCCGAACACCCGACACTGTGTCGGGCCCGCCCCCGGCACAGGCGTGGTGGGATGTTCCTGTGGCCGAGACCGCGACCCGCGAGGCGGCGGTCGAGGCCCGTGAAGAGTACGACCGGCAAGCCGCGCAGCGACGTCGCCATCTGTGAAGGAGCAAGGCATGAAGACCGTCAACCACTGGATCGGTGGCACGACCGTCGAGGGCGCGTCGGGCAACTACGGCCCGGTCACCGACCCGGCGACCGGCGAGGTCACCACCCGCGTCGCCCTGGCCTCGGCCGAGGAGGTCGACGCGGCGGTACGCGTCGCCCGCGAGGCGTTCCTCACCTGGGGCCAGTCCTCGCTGGCCGCCCGCACCAAGGTGCTGTTCGCCTACCGCGCCCTGCTGGACGCCAACCGCGACGCCGTCGCCGAGCTGATCACCGCCGAGCACGGCAAGGTCCACTCGGACGCGCTGGGCGAGGTCGCGCGCGGCCTGGAGATCGTCGAACTGGCCTGCGGGATCACCACACAGCTCAAGGGCGAGCTGTCGACCTCCGTCTCCAGCCGGGTCGACGTCTCCTCCATCCGCCAGCCGCTGGGCGTCGTGGCGGGCATCACCCCGTTCAACTTCCCGGCGATGGTTCCGATGTGGATGTTCCCGCTGGCCGTGGCCTGCGGTAACACGTTCATCCTCAAGCCCAGCGAGAAGGACCCCTCGGCCGCCAACAAGCTGGCCGAGCTGATGACCGAGGCCGGCCTGCCGGCGGGTGTGCTGAACGTCGTCCACGGCGACAAGGTCGCGGTCGACGCGCTGCTCGCCCACCCCGACATCGCGGCCGTCTCCTTCGTCGGCTCCACCCCGATCGCCCGCCACATCCACACCACCGCCTCCGCCAACGGCAAGCGCGTGCAGGCACTGGGCGGCGCCAAGAACCACATGCTCGTCCTGCCCGACGCCGACCTGGACGCCGCCGCCGACGCGGCCGTGTCCGCCGCCTACGGCTCGGCCGGCGAGCGCTGCATGGCGATCTCGGCCGTCGTCGCCGTCGGCTCGATCGCCGACACCCTCGTCGAGAAGATCCGCGAGCGCGCCGAGAAGATCAAGGTCGGCCCCGGCAACGACCCCACGTCCGAGATGGGCCCGCTGATCACAGCCGCCCACCGCGACAAGGTCGCCTCGTACGTGACGGGCGCGGCCGCCCAGGGCGCCGACGTGGTCCTGGACGGCACCGGCTACACGGTCGAGGGCAACGAGAACGGCCACTGGATCGGGCTGTCCCTCCTCGACCACGTGAAGACCGACTCCGACGCGTACCGCGACGAGATCTTCGGGCCGGTGCTGTGCGTCCTGCGCGCCGAGACCTACGAGGAGGGCGTGGCGCTCATCAACGCCTCGCCGTTCGGCAACGGCACCGCGATCTTCACCCGTGACGGCGGCGCCGCCCGCCGCTTCCAGCTGGAGATCGAGGCGGGCATGGTCGGCGTCAACGTGCCGATCCCGGTGCCGGTGGGCTACCACTCCTTCGGCGGCTGGAAGGACTCGCTCTTCGGCGACCACCACATCTACGGCCCCGACGGCATCCACTTCTACACACGCGGCAAGGTCGTCACGACCCGCTGGCCGGACCCCTCGGACGCCCCGGCGGGCGTGGACCTCGGCTTCCCCCGCAACCACTGACACCCCCCCGCCCAGCACCCCCGGCCACCCCTCACCGGCCGGGGGTGCTGCTGTTCCCCGGCGGTCAGCGGGTGGGGGCCGGGTAGCGCTGCGGCTCCGGGGGGTGCGGCGTGCCGGAGCGGCGGCGGCGTACGGTGCGGAGTGCGAGGGCGGCCGCCGCCAGGGCGAGGACGGCTCCCGCAGCGGGCCACGGGACGGCGAGGAAGCCGGTCCCGGACGCCGAGCGCAGATCCGGGTACGCGGCCGCCCCGGCCGTGACCTCCACGTCGACCCAGTCCGACTGCGGCGCGTCCGGCCACGGCTCGGTCAACTCGACACGTTGGCCCGGCAGCAGCACCGGCTTCGACTCGCGCGCCGGGCGGTCCAGCACCGTGCGCCCGAAGAGCCCCTGGGCGGAGATCGCCACCCGGGGCTCGACGACCACGTTGCCGCGGTTCACGAGGGCGTACGAGATCGTGGCGCGGGCCTCCTTGACCCAGGGCAGCAGCGGCGCCGACCTGTGCACCCGGACGTCCTCCACACTCAGCCCGGGGGTCACGGGTCCGGGTACGCGGAAGTACAGTCTGGCTCCCACCGAGCGCTTCACCCCGACCTTGACCTTGCCCTCCTGCTGCACCCCCTCCACGGCGGTGTTGAGGGCGACGATCCCGCCGATGTGGTCGCCGGGCGCGGCGTCCGCGGGGACCGTCACGGTGAACGGCAGGTCCTTGCGGCCCTTGGCCGGCACGGTGACCGTGGACGCGGTCTCCGGCGGCAGCGCTGTCCACGCGCCCACGTCGCGGGGCTTCGTCTCCACCGGCAGCAGCGCGAAGGCGCCGCCGGACGGGGTGTTCACGGCATCGGTCGCGAAGACCTGGAACGTCAGCTCCGCGTCCGAGGAGTTGAGGATCGTCACGCTGTCGCGGACGGCGGCACCGGCCGGGGCCTGGTGGAAGAAGTACGCCCGGTCGGTCATCGCCGCACCGGCCGGGGGCGTCGGGAAGACCCCCCAGGTGCCGTTGTCCGCCGCCAGCGCGGGCCCGGCGCCGGGGAGCAGCAGTCCGAGCAGTCCGAGCACTCCGAGCAGCCCGAGCAGCCCGAGCATTTTGGCGAGGCGGAGCAGCGGCCCCGGGCGCGCGGCGCGGCGGGCGCGGGGTGCGTGGGTGCGGGTGCGCATGGGCGGGACTCCAGTGGGGGGCGGACGGGGAAGGGTGGTGGGGGGGCCGGGGGGCCCCCCCCCCCCCGCCGCGCCGGGGCGGGGGGGGGGGGGCCCGCGCGCCCGGCCGCGCGGGGGGCCCGGCCGGCCCGGGGCCGGGGGGGGGCGCGGGAGGAAGG
>NZ_JBHXRU010000115.1:0-18317 GCF_042716255.1 Streptomyces sp. NPDC058662
GCCGCACCCCTGTGCTGCCGGTCAGCCCGTCGGGGAGCGCTCGCCCGCCGGCGTCAGGTGGTAGACGGCGAAGGCCCGGTCGATGACCGGCATGGCGACGTTGCGCACGCGCACCCCGCCCGCGGTCATGCCGTGCTCCGTCCCGAGGTGCGCGTGCCCGTGGACGGCGAGGTCCGCCCCCTCCTCGTCCATCGCCTCGGCGAGGAGGTAGCTGCCGAGGAACGGGTAGATCTCCGGCGGCTCCCCGGCCAGCGTGTCCGGTACCGGCGAGAAGTGCGTCAGCGCGACGCGGACGTCGCTGCCCCGGTCGGAGAGCTCCCGCAGCGCCCGGCCCAGGCCCTGCGCGCAGGTGCGGGTGTAGCGGATGAACGCCTTCATCTCCGGCTCGCCGAACTCACTGCCGCTGCGTCCGACGAAGCCTCCGCAGAACCCCTTGGTCCCCGCGATGCCCACGCGGGTGCCCCGTACATCGAGGATCACCGAGGTGCCCTCAAGGACGTGCACGCCGTGCGCCGCGAGCTCTTCGGCGACGGCGTCCTGCTCGTCGCTCTGGTAGTCGTGGTTGCCGAGCACCGCGACGACGGGGACCGGCAGTCCGGCGACCTCGCCCGCCACCACCCGCGCCTCCTCGACGGTGCCGTGCCGGGTCAGGTCGCCCGCCAGCAGCAGCAGGTCCGCGTGGTCGGCGAGGGTGTCGAAGGCGGGCCGCAGGGTGCCCTTCCCGTCCGGCCCGAGGTGGATGTCCCCGACGGCGGCGACGCGGATCACGGCAGCTCCTCCGTCCGGTCGGGCGGACTGGACTGGTTCACCGTCAGATCCTCCTGCCACTCGACGCCCTCCAGCTCCTCGGCCGCGATGCGCAGGACGGTGTCGCGGCACGAGGCGCTGGCGACGGTGCCCCGCAGCACCGCGCGCGAGCCGTGGGTGTCGACGTGGACGCCGAGCTCGGAGATGTCCTCCCGGGCGAGGCGGTCGAGCAGATGGGCGATGCGGTACTCGATGAGGTCGGCCGAGCTCATGGCGCCTCCTGCGTGCTGGACTTGCGGTCGATGACCCTGAGGCGATCGAGCAGGTAGAGGAAGGCGTCCGACAGGGGGTTCGCCCGGTGGTCCTCTTCGAGCCGGTCCCAGTCGATCTGCTCGCGCAGCATGCGGGCCATCGGCAGCAGGTCGCCGTAGTCGCAGTAGTGCTCGCAGAGCGCGGCGAGGCGGCTGTCCATGAGGTCGGTGGGCGACAGGACGGGCATCCACACCGAGTCGACGGCCTTGACCCCGGCCCGCGCGAGCAGCTCGGTGCTGACGGGCCGCCGCGCGAGTTCGAAGATCAGGTCGATCTCCTCGCCGCCGGCGCGTCCCTTCACCAGCCAGTCCTCGGGCGCGCGCCGCATCTCGATGCCGCCGGCCTCCAACGCCTCCACCACCGCGTCGGCGTCCTCGGGCCGGACGCAGAAGTCCGTGTCGTGCTGGAACCGGGCCGGCAGGCCGTGGGCGAAGGCCGCGACGCTGCCGGCGAGGGCGAACGGCCTCCCGGACGCCTTGAGCAGCGCGGCGACCCGCTTGGTGGTCTCCAGGATGGCCTGCGTGTGGTCGCGCGGCAGGGGCCCGTACGCGTCGCGGACCGGGCCGCCCACCGCCTCGGTCGGTCCGGGACCGGCGGGCAGAACCGTATCGGTGTTCACCGGGTACCTCCCTCCCCTCGGCGGGGGCTCGTCGGATGCTTCAGTCGCGGGGATCCCCCTCGCGGGGTTCCGCGACCGCGGGCCGCCGCGGGCTCGCGGGCGAGGGCCCGGGAGCCCGGCGTCGCGCTGCGGCGGTCATGGGGACGGTCATGGCGCGTCACCTGCTGATTCCTTCCCGTACGCGTCCTCGGGGAGCACGGCTGCGGCGCGCTCGCACGCAGTGCGCATGCCCCCTCGCACCCGTCTCAAGCGACAGCTGCTCCATCTGGGCGCGCGCGGGGTACCGGCGTGCCATGCTCAAGGGATGAGGGGTGATCCCGTGCCGGCCGGCGAGAGCGCCGCCCCCGAGGTGCTGGCGCTCGCCAGAGTGGTGGCCAGGCTGCGGTCCGAAGTGGCGGCCCTGGAGGGTGTCGCCGCGACCACGGCCGTCGTCGAGCGGGCCAAGGGCGTGCTCATGGCCCTCTCGCGGATCTCCGCCGACGCGGCGTACGACCTGCTCCTCGCCCGCGCCGGCGAACGGGGCCACACCCTGGTGGAGGAGTGCTGGATCGTCCTGGGCCAGGCCCCCTCCGGCGCCCCGTCCGGGACCGGCCCGCCGCCCCCGCCGGCCGTCCCGTCCGGCCCCGACACGGCAGCGGCCGCCCCGGCTTTCAGCACCGGACGCTACCTCGTCGGCCCGGAGGGCGGTCCCGGGCTGGGCCCGCTCCTCGCCCGGATCGCCGACGGCCTGGCCGCCGCCCGCGGCGGCGACGACATCGCCGAGCTGCTGCGGACCGCCCTCGGCGGGGCGGCCGCCGCCGTGGACGCGGTGATGATCTACTCCCTGACCCCGGCCGGAAGCCTGGAGCTGACCGGCCACGCGGGCATCGGCGAGCCGCTGGCCGACCAGTGGCGCCACATCCCCCCGCTCGCCGGCGTCGCCGCCCTGGAGGCGATCGCCGGGGGCCGGGCCCTGTGGCTGGAGGACCCGGTCCAGGACGCGCGCCGCTACCTGCTCATCGGGGACCCGCCGGAGCGGTGGCCCTCGCGCGCCTGGCTCCCCGTACCGGGCGACGGGTCACCGAAGGCGGCCATCGGCTTCCTCCGGGCCCGGCCGGGCCCGTTCGCGGCCGATACGCGGGCGCTGCTGCGCCGCGCCGCCCGGCTGTGCGCGGGCCCGCTCGGGACCCCGGAGCGGCGCCGCGACCCCGTCGGCGAGCAGGCGCGGAACACCGCCGACGTCACCGCCGTCCAGCGGATCCTGGACGCGCTGGCCGAGCCGGCGATCCTGCTCACTCCGCTGCGCTCGAAGGAGGGCGAGGTGGAGGACTACCGCATCGACGCGGCGGCGCCCGAGTCGGTGGACGTGGCCGGGCGGCGCGGCAAGGAGCTCGTCGGCCGCCGGGTCCTGGAGACGTACCCGACCGTGGCCGGTACGCCGCTGTGGGACGGCTACCTGGAGACCCTCACCACGGGCACGGCGTACGAGGGCGAGCCCTTCACCTACGAGGAGGTGGTCGCCGGAGTCCCGCGCGAGTCCGTGTACTCGGTCCGGGCTGCCAGGCTGGAGGACCACCTGGTGGTGTCCTGGATCCGCCACGACACCAGCGACCGGGAGGCGCGCCGGCTCGCGGACATGCAGCGCCTGGGCAACCTGGGCTGGGCCGGCTGGAACCTGGCGACGGACACCATCATCTGGTCCGAGCAGGTCTACGCGATCTTCGACCGTGACCCGGGCGAGGGCCCGATGACCCTGGAGGAACTCCCGCGGCACCTGATGCCCGACGACCTGCCGCAGCTGGGCGCGGCCGTCGAGCGCCTGCTGAGCGAGGGCGAGGCCATCGACCAGCCGTTCCGCATCGTCACCGGACACGGTGTGAGGCACCTGCGGATCGTCGCCGAGGCCCAGACGGACGTCGACGGCACCCCGGTCGAGGTGCACGGCTTCTTCCAGGACCTCACCGCGCAGCGCGGCGCCGAGCTCGCCCTGCGCGAGAGCGAGCGCGCCGTCCTCCTCCAGCGCGGCATGCTCCAGGCCGAGCGCGCCCTCGCCGCCCGCCTCCAGGAGACCCTGCTGCCGAGCCCGGAGCAGTTCCTGGACCTGGCCGGGCTGTGCATCGACGTCGCCTACGTCCCCGCCGACATCGGCATCAACGTCGGAGGCGACTGGTACAGCGCCATCGAACTCCCCGATCGGAGCGCCCTGTTCGTCGTCGGGGACGTCGCCGGCCACGGCCTGGCGGCGGTCGGCACCATGGCCCAGCTCCGCTTCACCGCGAAGGGCATGACGGTCACCGGCTCGGCCCTTCCCGACGTGCTGCGCCGACTCAACAACCTCCTGCTGCACACCGCTTCGGACCCGTCGGCCACCGCCACCGCGACCATGGTCATGGGCCGCTACCAGCCGTGGGACCGGCGGCTGTCCTGGGTGCGGGCCGGGCACCTGCCCCCGCTGCTGATCCGCGGCGACCGGGCGGAATTCCTCGCACAGCCGCACGGCAACATCCTCGGGGCCACCCTCGACGCCTCCTACGCGCAGGCCGAGGTCGACCTGCTGCCCGGCGACCACCTGCTGCTCTACACCGACGGGCTCGTGGAGGAACCGGGCGAGGACATAGGGGCCGGACTCGACCGGCTCGCCGCGACCGCCCTGCGGCTCCTCCAGGAGGGCCGCGGCGACACCCTGGCCCGGAGGCTCGCCGCGCTGAGCCCGGGCCGCCGCGACGACATCTGCGTCCTGGACATCCACGTCCCCGACGCGTCCTGACGGGCGGGCGGGGGGCCGTCCGGGGGAACCGGGGCGTGTTCTCTGCGTTCCGCCGTCCGGGCGGTGATAGTCGTTCGGTGGCCGGCGCCGCGACGCCGGCCCGGGCCGAGCGACACGAGGAGTGGGATCCATGGTGAAGAAGGCGTTGCTGACGTACGCACTGGCGGCCGGCGTGGTCGTCGGGCCGCTGGGCACGGCCGGCTGGGCCGCCGAGGGCCCCGGCGCCGCGGGCACCCGGTCGGTGGTCCGTCCCGTCGGCGTGGTGGAGACCCGCGCCCCGTTGAACGTCCGCGAGCGGCCGACGGTCCACTCCGGGGTCGTCAAGAGGCTCCAGCCCAACGCCCGGGTGCTGCTGTCCTGCCAGAAGCGCGGAGGCTTCGTCGACGGCAATCCCGTGTGGTACCGGCTCCACGGGTCCAAGGGCTGGGTGTCCGCCCGCTACGTCCACAACCTCCAGCCGGTCCGCCCCTGCTGACCTGCTGAGGCCTCCGCCGGGGCCGCGTCCGCCGCCTCCCGGGCCGGGGCCGGGGAGGCGTCCGCGCGGTGGGTGGGGTGCGGCTCAGCGGAACAGCATGGACGCGTCACCGGCCGGGGTGGCCACCGAGCCCGGGCACAGGAAGCTGCCCGAGGCCTTGGCCGCGGTGAAGGCCCGGTTGACGTACTTGCGGCTGGTCGCGTCGCGGTCCCACACGATGCCCGTCGCCTTGTAGCGGCAGGAGATGAAGCTCTGCCTGCCGGTGATGTCGATCAGATCGGTGCGCGCCGTGCCGGCGGCGTCGTCGAAGACGAAGACGGGGTTGTTGTTGAGGGTGGCGGCGATGCCTCCGCCGCACGCCAGGTTGCCCCCCGGCGTGTTGATCGTGGTGCGGTCGACGGTGAGGGTGTCCGGGGGAAGGGCGCTGGTGCTCGCGCCGGTCCAGCCGCAGCTGTTGCCGGCGACCACGATCACGCCGTCGACCTTCTGGTCGGCGGCCGGGGCCCCGGGTCCGAGGGCGAGTGCGCCGCCGGTGCCGGCGAGGGCCGCCGCGACGGCGAGCGCCGCGGTCCCGGCGGCGCGCGCGACGCGCGACGCGGCCGTGCCGCGGGTGCGGGGGGTGCTGTGCCTCATGATTCGCTCCTCCATGCCACGTACGGGTGGGGGTGGGCGAGGCGCTGGGCCTCACAGGGGGTGCGGAGTGCGTGCGGGGAGAGTCCCACAGCGGCCTCCAACTGTCAGCGGCCTGTCAGGCGCATGCCAATGAATGGCTGGAATTACCGGTCGGTACGACAATGGGGGGAGACCTCGACCGAAGGGGGATCCCGATGCCGCCGGACCGCCCCGGGGGCGCGGACGCCACGGGTCCGATCCGCTCCGAGCCGGGGTCCCTGCTGGAGCACGTGGCCGTGGCCGTCTTCGGCATGGACGACGAGGAACGGGTCTGCTACTGGGGTCCGGGCGCGCGGGGACTGTTCGGCTACGAGGCTCCGGAGGTGCTGTCCCGGCCCGCATCCGCACTCTTCCCCGCCCCGGCCCCGGGGACCCCCGGCGGCGCCGCGCGGCTGGTCGAGCGCGGCCGCAGCCTCGGCTACTGGCGGGCCCGGCTGCCCGCGCTGCACCGGGACGGCGGGGTCTTCGACTGCGGCTTCCGGGTGTTCCCGGTGACCGGCACCGCGGGCGACTCCGTGATCATGGGCCTGGCCAGCAGGGGTGACGAGCTGGACCGGGTGAAGACGAACCTCGGCTTCCTCGACGCCCTCTTCGAGACCTGCCCGATCGGACTGGTCATGCTCGACGAGGAGTTGCGGTACGTGCACCTCAACCAGGTGCTGGCCGACATGGACGGCCTCCCCGTACGGGACCACATCGGACGCCGTATGACCGACATCATGATCACGTCCGACGGGGGCGAGTACCAGCGCATGCTCCGAGCCGTCGCCGAGGAGGGCCGCCCCCTGGTCGGCGCCCTGGTGGGGCTGCGCACACCGGGCAGGCCCGACCGCGACCAGGTGCGGTCCGTGAGCCTCTTCCCGCTGAGCGGGGCGGGGGACACCCGGCCCGGGGTGGGAGGGCTGCTCGTGGACGTGACCGACCGGGAACGCGCCCTGCTCGAAGCCACGGCCGCCCGGCAGCGGCTGGACCTCCTGGACCGGGCCGCGGCCCGGATCGGTACCACCCTGGACCTGGGGGCCACCGCCCGCGAGCTCGTCGACGCCGTCGTGCCCGACTTCTGCGACGGCGCCGTCGTCGAACTGGTCGAGTGGATGCACGAGTCGGAACTGTTCGATCCCCGGCTTCCCCTGGTCACGCGGCGGATCGCGGCCGCGACCACGCTGCCGCCGCCCGCCCCCGAGCTGGTCGGCGGCCTGGACCGGGTCACGTACCCGCCCGGTTCCGGCATCCACCAGATGCTGAGCACCGGCCGCCCGCTCTCCGTCGTCGTCGACGAGGAGTTCGCGAGCCGGACGGCCGCGCACCAGGACCGGGCCCGCCTGCTGCTCGACAGCGGCCTGGACGGCATCGTCATCGCCCCGCTCATCGCCCGGGGCACGGTCCAGGGCATCACCATGTTCGGCCGGTCCGCCGCCCGCTCGGCCTTCACCGAACAGGACGTCACCCTGGCCGGGGAGCTCGCCTCCCGCGCCGCCCTCTGCCTGGACAACGCCCGCCTGTACGCCCGCGTCCAGGACATCGCGCTGACCCTGCAACGCGCGCTGCTTCCCACGGCCGTGGCGACCGACGCGCACGTGGCCGTCGCCCACCGCTACCTGCCGGGCAGCCGGATCACCGAGGTCGGGGGCGACTGGTACGACGTGATCAAACTGCCCGGCGACCGGGTCGCCCTCGTCGTCGGCGACGTGATGGGACACGGTGTACCGGCCGCCGCGTCGATGGGCCGGCTGCGCATCACGGCCAAGGCGCTGGCCCGCCACAGCCGCGGTCCCGAGACACTGCTCGCCGAACTCGACGCGTGCGCCCAGGAGTCCGGCATCGAGCTGGCCACCTGCCTCTACCTCGTCTACGACCCGCACACCGGACGGGCCCGCGTCGCCAACGCGGGCCACCCCCCGGCCCTGCTGCGCCACCCGGACGGCACCGTCGAGACGGTCGGCGCCGGACTGGGCGTGCCGCTCGGAGTGGGCGGCGTCCCCTTCCGCTCGGCCGACGTCGACCTTCCCGACGGGGCGGTCCTGGCCCTGTACACCGACGGACTCATCGAGGCCCGGGGCCAGGACATCGAGGCCGGCCTGGAGGCACTGCGCGCGCAGCTGAGCCGGGCGGACGGGCCGCTGGAGGAGAGCGTCGACCGCATCCTGGCGAACCTGCTGCCCGAGGGGGCGACCGACGACACCGTCCTGGTGCTGGCCCGGATCCACCGGGCGGCGACGCGCCCCGGGGCTACTTGAACGCCGCGAACGCCTTGGTGAAGGCCAGCGGCTGCTGGAGGATCGAACTGCACGTGGCGTCGGCGTAGTTGACGGCACCGGCCGCGCACTGCTTGTCCCGGGTGGCCGACCACATGGCCAGTCGGCCGACTCCCTTGGCCGCCGCGAAGTCCACGAGCTGCGTGGCGTCCGAGACGGTGAAGATCTCGGTCGTCACGTCGTTGACCCCGATCATCGGCGTCACGGCGACGGCCTTCCACGCCGCCGCGTCGGACAGACCGAGGACCCCCTTCAGCTGGGTCTGCGTGGCTGTCGCCGCCTCGATCGCGTACTGGCCCATGTCACCGCTGTACGCCGGCCCGTAGTCCATGGCCATGATGTTGACGGCGTCGATCCGCACGCCGTTCTTCTTCGCGTCGGCGAGCAGCGCCACGCCCGGCTGGGTCAGCCCCTCGGGCATGACGGGCAGGGTGAACGCGACATCCAGGCCGGGGTGGGACTTCTGCAGCTTCGCGATGGCCTGGGCGCGCCGGGCGTTGGCCGCGGTGTCGGGCAGGGCCGCGCCCTCGATGTCGAAGTCGACCTTGGTGAGCCGGTACTGGTCGATGACCTTCCCGTACGCGCCGGCCAGCTCGTCGGCGGTGGCGCAGTTGAGCGCCAGCTCGTGCCCTGCCGCGCCGCCGAAGGAGACCCGGACGTCGCCGCCCTGGGCGCGCAGCGCGCCGATCTGGG
The DNA here is from genome assembly GCF_042716255.1 of Streptomyces sp. NPDC058662. Taxonomy (NCBI): domain Bacteria; kingdom Bacillati; phylum Actinomycetota; class Actinomycetes; order Kitasatosporales; family Streptomycetaceae; genus Streptomyces; species Streptomyces sp. NPDC058662. Next base: position 8,520 of record NZ_JBHXRU010000115.1, read on the forward strand.
CGGCGACCTTGTCGCTCGCGAGGTCGGTGACCCCGCCCCACAGCGGGGCGCACCCGCCGCCCGAGGTGATGAAGGCGAGGTGGAACTCCTTCACACCGGTCTTGGCGGCGGTGTCGAGGAGGTCGTAGGAGGGGTACAGCGAGGTGTCCACGTACGGGGCGAACCGTGCTCCCGCCACCGGGACGGGCGGCGCGGTGGGGGTCGCCGTAGGAGTCGCGGTGGGCGGGGCGGGGGAGGTGACGGGCGCAGTCGGGGTGACGGACGCGGTCGGAGCGGTGGTGGGACGGACGGTGGGGCTCCCGCTGGGCTTCGGCGTCGCGCCCGAACCGGCCGAGCACTTCGCCCCGTTGATCCGGCAGTCCGTCGGGTCGCCGGGGGCTGCGCTCCCCTTCGTCACGAAGCCCACGGTGACCGAGGCCCCGGCGGCGATCGTCCCGTTCCAGCCGGCCGGTTTCACGGTCACGCGGTTGCCGTCGACGCGGTGCGAGCCGTTCCACAGCGAGTCGACGGAGGTTCCCGCCGGAAGGTCGAACTGCAGGGTCCAGTCGGACTGCGCCGTGCCGGTGCGGTTGGTGATGACGTACTGCCCGCTGTAACCGCCCTCCCAGGAGGTCGACTTCGTGTACACGGCCCCGACGGCGGAGGCCTGCGCCGTACCGGAGAACGCGAACGCCGCGCCCCCGACGATCGCCGCCGCCCCGATCGCCCCCACGGTCTTCGCCGTTCGACCTGCCCTGCGCCGGTGACCGCCTGTGCTGCTCATCGCGTGCCCGCCTTCGTTGTGTTACTGGTGAGTTGGGTGATGCGGCTGCACGCTAGCCGCCTCGAATTGGACATTCGTTCGTTTGTGGGCGTCCGTGGCGAACCTTAGGTTCCAGTTAAGGCGGCGGTAAGCGGGCGATCAGGAACCCGATCCGTACCTGCTGAGCCGGGGGCGACGGAAGGGCTCTCCTCAGGCGGTCACGGTCTCGCGGCGGGGCTCGCTCCCGCGGTCGGCCGTGCGCGTGCTGAACAGCCGGTCCGCGGCGAAGGCTCCGGGCCCGGTGAACACCAGCAGGAGGAAGGCGAAGCAGAACATCGCGGAGGGCTCGCCGCCGTTCTGCAACGGCCACAGCGCGTCCGGCTGGTGGACGGTGAAGTAGGCGTACGCCATCGATCCGGACGCTACGAAGGCGGCCGAGCGGGTGCCGAGGCCGAGGAGGATCAGGCCGCCCGCGACCAGCTGGATGGTGGCGGCGTACCAGCCCGGCCAGGCGCCGACGGCGACCGTACCGCCGCCGTGGGCGCCGCCGAGGACGCCGAAGAGGGAGGCGGCGCCGTGGCAGGCGAAGAGCAGTCCGGTGACGACGCGGAACAGGGCGAGGGCGTAGGGCTGGGCGGCGTTGAGACTTCCGGTCACGGAGGGCTCCTTCATGGTGGGGGGAGGGGAGTGGCCCGCGATACGTGCGTGACGTGCACGTCGGCGAGCCACAGGTTAGGTAGGCCTAATTTGACTGGCAAGGTCGATTTCCGGCCGCCGGGGGGAGGGCGGCGGCGCGGGGACCCGTTGGAAGCGGAAGGCTGTGGAGCGCAGGTAGCGGTACCGGGGCCCACCCTGACCGGGGCACCGGTTCGCGGCACGGAGGCGCGCTCGACGCCGATCCGGTGCCCCGGGACCGGGCCGAAGCGCGCGGGCCCGTCCGCGGTGGCGGCCCGGATGCGCGTACGACCTCGGGCGCCCGGCCGGCACCGCCCCTCCACGGCTCCGGTAGCCGCGGACCGTGGGCCGCCGACGTGGAGGCGCCCTCCCCGGCCCGCCCGGCTCGCCGGGAGCGGCGCCGCGGCGGAGGATGGGGAGTTGTGATGACCGTTCTCGTGGTCGGCGTCCCGGAGGGCGAGGAACTGGAGCGCCTGCGTGCGCGCATCCAGAGCGACCCGCGCTTCCGGGTCATCTCCCATGCCGATGAGCCGGCCGTCGCCCTCGCGCACGCCCGCGCCCTGCTGCCCGACGTCACCGTGCTCGCCCTGCCGGACGGGCTGGCCAGTCTGGCCACCGATCCGGGCGTCCTCGGCGTCTTCCGCGGGGTGCGCGCCCTGGACCCGCCGAGCGGCGTGGTCCTGCGGACCCCCGCTGACGGCGGCCCGGCGCCGGTGTTCGACCTCGCGGTGGAGGGAGCGGTGCACGTCGTCCGCGACGGCGACCCGGACGGCCTGGCGTCGGCCCTCCGGACGATCGGACTCCGCCGGGCCAGCTGCGACCCGGACGGCTCGCACTGACCCGACGCGAACCCGCCCGCCCGGAACCTGCCCCGGCCCGCGTGAGCCGCCCCACCCCCGCGTGTCCCCGCCCCGCCCCCACCGTGTCCGCTGGCGGGCCGTCCGCCGGTGGTGTCCGCTGGAGGGGTGAGCCCTCTCTCCCGAGGCAGCTGGTGGGCCGGGCTCCCGCCGGCGGCGGGAGCCGCCGTGATGGCCGCCGGCATCATCTCCGTCGGCCTGCACCTGGTCGGCCGCGAGGCGCTGTCCCTGGCCGCCCTGGTCCTCGCCGCGGCGCTGTGGCTCGTACTCGCCGCCGATTTCACGGCCCGCCTCACGGGCGACCGGCGCCGGTTCCGCGCCGAGGCCTACACCCCCGCCGCTCTCACCGCCGTCGCCGCCACCACCGTGCTCGGCACCCGTCTGGCGATGCTCGGATGGCGGAACGCGGCCGCCGCGCTGCTGGTCGTGTCCGCCGCGCTCTGGCCCGGCCTGCTCGTCGCGGTCGTCCGGCACTGGCGCCGACGCATGCCCGGCGTCGCCTTCCTCGGCTGCGTGGCCACGCAGGGGCTCGCCGTCCTGGCCGCGGTCCTCGCCACCCCGGGCGGCCCGGACCCGCTCGCCCGGGCCGCGTCGGCGGCCTTCTGCCTCGGCCTGCTGCTCTACGCCGCGGCGCTCGTACGGTTCGACCCGCAGGAGGTGGTGCGCGGCGCGGGGGACCACTGGGTCGCGGGCGGCGCGCTCTCGATCTCCGCGCTGGCCGGATCCAAGCTCCTGGCGTCCCCCGTCTGGACCGGCGGCGCGCACACCGTCCTGCGGATCGCCACCCTGGCGCTGCTCACCGGGTCCCTGGCCTGGTACGCGGTGCTCCTCTACGCGGAACTGCGCCATCCCCGCACGCGCTACGACATTCGGCGCTGGGCCACGGTCTTCCCGCTCGGCATGACGGCCGTCGCCTGCCTCTCCGCGACGGAGCCGGCCGGCGTCGGATGGCTGCGGCCGCTGGGGGAGGTGCTCCTGTGGGTCGCCGTGGGCGCCTGGCTGCTGACCTTCGCGGCCTTCCTCCTCGCGCGCCGCACGGCGCTGCGCCGAACCCCGGCCCATGTGGCGCCGCCCGGCCCGTCTCAGTAGGGTCCCGTCATGGCATACACGTTCCAGGTGACCTTCGATTCGACCGATCCGCACGCCCTCGCCGACTGGTGGGCCGACGCCCTCGGTTGGGAAGTGGAGCCGAGCGACGAGGCGTTCATCCGGGGGCTGGTCGCGGCAGGCCACGCGAGCGAGGACGACACGACCACCCACAACGGCAACCTCGTCTGGAAGGTCGGCGCCGCGATTCGCCACCCCGATGGACCGCAGCAGGCGCCGCGCGTGCTCTTCCAGCTCGTGCCCGAGCCCAAGACGGTCAAGAACCGGGTCCACCTCGACGTCCGCGCCGGCGACGAGGACGGCAGGGCCGTGGTCGAGCGCCTGCTCGCCAAGGGCGCCGGCTTCCTCCACGACGGCCGTCAGGGCCCCTACGAGTGGGCCACCCTCACCGACCCGCAGGGCAACGAATTCTGCATCACGTACTGAGAACCCGGCCCGGCGCGATCCACCGGCTCGGCGCAGGCCTTCCCACCGTCCACCTCGACCAGGCGTAATCGAGTACCGGGCCCGCCCTCCCACAGGTGAGAATGAGCCATCTCGACCCGGGAGGAACCCCATGAGCCAGGACCGCCTGACTCTGCACGACCTGCTGCCCGCGCAGGAGCTGGCCGACGCCATCGAGGCGGGCCACGTGAGCCGCAAGCGCCACCCCGACCTGCCGCTGTCGCTCTACACGTACACGCGGACGGCCCAGTACCAGCGTGTCTGGAACCAGGTCACCACGCGCTGCCGGGGACTCGTCGCCGACGACACCAGCGGGGCGATCGTCGCCCTGCCGCTGCCGAAGTTCTTCAACGTCGGGGAGCACGAGTCGGGCCAGCCGTACGCGCCCTCCCTGCCGGACGAGCCGTTCGAGGTCTACGACAAGGTCGACGGCAGCCTCGCCGTGGTCTTCCACTACGCGGGCAACTGGCGGGTCGCCTCCAAGGGTTCCTTCACCAGCGCCCAGGCGACCTGGGCCCAGCGCCGCCTCGACACCAAGGACACCGCCGCCCTGCGCCCGGGCACCACGTACCTCGCCGAGATCCTCTACCCCGGCAACCGCATCGTCGTGAACTACGGCGGCCGTCAGGACCTCGTCCTGCTCGCCGCGTTCGGCCCGGACGGCGCGGAGGTCCCGCTCACCGAGGCGGCGTCCCACTGGGAGGGCATCGGCTCCGTCGTCACCGTGTGGCCCGCCATGCCGCTCGACGCGCTGATGGCCCTGGCCGAGTCCAACACCCTCCCCGGCGGCACCGCCGTGACCGGCACCGACGCCGAGGGCTTCGTCCTGCGCTTCGCCTCCGGCGTGCGCGCCAAGGCCAAGCTGTCGGAGTACGTACGGCTGCACAAGGTGGTCACCGGAGTCACCGAGCGCGACATCTGGCGCGACCACGGCATCCAGCGCTCCGCGGGCCTGCCCGCCCGGCACATCGCCAAGGGCCTCGGCTGCCCGCTCGACGAGGTCGAGGCCTCGGGCGGCAAGCCGCTCGACGCGCTGCTGGAGCAGGTCCCCGACGAGTTCGACTCCTGGGTGCGGGAGGTGATCGCCCGGCTGGAGGACGCGGCGGCCCGCCACGAGCGGGCCATCGACGAGGCCTACGCGGGCATCGCCCACCTGGCCGCCGACCGCGGCGCCTTCGCACGGGCGGCCAGGGCGCTGGGCGACTGGCGGCTCGGCGCCGCCATGTTCCTGCGCCTCGACGGACGGCCGACAGAGCTCACGACCTGGCGCCATGTGCGTCCGGAGACGGCGGACCCCTACCTGACGGACGAGGAGAACGCGGCAGCGCCCGGAAAGGCCCGCGTACCCGCGCACCGGACCGCGCCCGACGCCGGGGTGAAGGCCGTGCCCGCGCCCGGAGCCGGTGCCGCCGCGCCCGCGCGCCCCACCACGCCGCTCGTCCCGGCACCGGCCGCGGCGCCGGCTGCCGCGCCGGCCGTGGTCCCGGTCGTGGTCCCGGTCCGGGCGGCCCGCACCGACGAGGAGCGCCCGCTGCCCGTCGTGCACCTCATGACAGGCCTGCCCGCCTCGGGCAAGACCACCGCGGCGCGCGCCCTCCAGGCGGCGTCCGGCGGTCGGATGCGTCGCGTCAACCTGGACGACCTGCGGGCCATGCTCGACCTGCCGGACCCCGGACGGGGCCGCTCCTTCGCCCACGAGCAGACCGTGCTGGAGGTCCAGGACGCGGCGGTCCGCGCCGCCGTCGACGGGGGTTTCGACGTGGTCGTCGACAACACCCACCTCACCAAGAACATCCCCAAGCGGCTCAAGGCGGCCGTCGGCGGACTCGCCACCTTCGTCGTGCACGACTTCACCGACGTGCCGCTGGAGGAGTGCCTGCGCCGGGACGCCGCCAGGGAGCGCCAGGTCGGCGAAGAGATCATCCGCGTCCTGGCCGACAAGCACCGCAAAGCCCGCAAGGGCGGCTGGCGGCTGACCGCGGACTGGATGAACAGCACGTCGGGCACGGCGGCCGTACCGCCCGTCCGCGCGTACGTCCCCGACCCCGCACTCCCCGCCGCCGTGCTGTGCGACATCGACGGCACCCTGGCCCTGACCGGCGACCGCGGCCCGTACGACTTCTCGCGCTGCGAGCTCGACCTGCTCAACGCGTCGGTCAAGCACGCCCTCGACGCCTTCCGGCGGGCCGACGGCGACGCGATCGTGCTGCTCTCGGGGCGCGGCGAGGAGCACCGCCCGCAGACCGAGTCCTGGCTGCGGCGGCACGGCGTGCCGTACGACGAGCTGTGGATGCGCGCGGCGGGTGACACGCGGCGCGACGACATCGTGAAGGCCGAGCTGTTCGACGCGCACGTCCGCGACCGCTACGCGGTGCGGGTGTCGCTCGACGACCGGGACCGCGTGGTGGCGGTCTGGCGCCGGATGGGCCTGCCCACCTGGCAGGTCAACTACGGCGATTTCTGAGCGCGCGATGACGGTGCTGATCGTGGACGCCGCCAACGTCGTCGGGTCCGTACCCGACGGCTGGTGGCGGGACCGGCCCGGCGCGGCCGAGCGGCTGCGCGACCGGCTGGCCCTGCGCGAGGCCGGTGAGGAGATCATCCTCGTGGTCGAGGGCGCGGCCAGGGGAGTGGAGTCCGTTCCCGGCGTACGGGTGGATCCGGCGCCCGGGAGCGGCGACGACCGGATCGTGGAGCTGGCGGCGGTCCACGCGGAGCACGGCTGCGTCGTGGTGACCGCCGACCGCGAACTGCGCGAACGCGTCCGGGCGTACGGTGCGCGGTGCGTGGGGCCGCGTGCCGTACGCCCGGCGGACTGACCGACCGCGGGTCAGGGTCAGCGGCAGTACTTCACCGTGCCGAGGTTCTGGACGTAGCGGGCGGAGACCCAGCGCTCGCGCTCGTACCGCGCGCGGTCGTCCACGTCGCTGCCGTTCTCGCGGCCGCCGTTGCCCCAGTCGCCGCTGTCCTGGCCGTTCTCCTGGCCGTTCTCGCGGCCGTTGTCCTGCTCGTTCTCCCGGCCGTTGTCCTTCTCGTGCAGGCGGTACCACAGGCGGTTCCCGTCGACCGCCTGGCCGTACTTCTTGCACTCGATCTCGACCTTGCGGTTCGGCTGGACCTGACCGACGATCCGTGCGCGCGTGGTCGGCTCGCTGCGGACCTTGAGCGGTCCGCGGGAGACGACCTTGCCGACGACGTACCGGTCGTACGCGGCGGCCTGGCTGGCGGCGACACCGGTGACGGCCGCCTGCGACGGGGTCTCGACGACGGGATTCTCGTCCGCGACGGCGACGCCCGCCCCGACCAGACCGAGCACCAGGCTTCCGGCGGCGAGAGCGAGGATGGTCCTGGTGGGCTTCAGCATGAGCCGGCTCCTCTACGAAGACATCCGCCCGGCCGCGGCGCGCGGCGCGGGGTGGCGACCTGGCGGTCGCCACGGACGACTATGGCGACGCGGGGGCGCGCCGTCCCGCTGACTCACCGCGTTTTAGCCCGAAATGCCCAATGCGTCCCGCCGCCGAACGGCCGAGCGGACGCACGCACCCCTCCGCTTCCGACACCCCCTGGGACGGCTGCCGGCCCCGGCCGCTGCGCCCGTGACGGCTGCCGGGATGCGGGGGGCGGCGGGCCGCGCGAGAGTGGGGGCCATGGGTATCGAAGACTACGGCGGTGGCGCCGGCGCGCATCAGACCGGCGTCCTGGTCGTGACGACCAACGACGTCCCCGGCTACCGGGTGGAGCGGGTCATCGGCGAGGTCTTCGGACTCACCGTGCGCTCCCGCCACCTCGGCAGCCAGATCGGCGCGGGCCTGAAGTCGATGATCGGGGGCGAGCTCAAGGGGCTCACCAAGACGCTCGTGGAGACCCGCAACCAGGCCATGGACCGGCTCATCGAGCAGGCCGAGGCGCGCGGTGGCAACGCCGTCCTGATGATGCGCTTCGACGTGACCGACGCCGCCGACGTCGGGACCGAGGTGTGCGCGTACGGCACGGCCGTCGTGCTGGTCCCCTCCTCCGCATAGTGCGGTGACCGGACCCGGACATCCGCTTGCGCGGAGGACCTGTGCGTGGGGCCCCCGGCGGGCAGACTGGACGGCGTGACGACGACACTGAACAAGGGCGCCAACGTTGCGGTCGAGGCAACCAGGGTCAGGGCAGTGCTCGGCTGGTCGGCCGGGCCCGGCGTACCGGACGTGGACGCGTCCGCCCTCCTCCTGACGGCAGGCGGACGCGTCCGGTCGGACGCCGATTTCGTCTTCTACAACCAACCGGGCCATCCCTCCGGCGCCGTACGCCACCACGGCAAGCGGCCCGGCGCCGACACCGTCGAGGTCGATCTGGGCCTGCTGGAGCGGGACATCGAGCGCGTCGTGCTCTGCGCGTCGGCCGACGGGGGCACCTTCGGGCAGGTACCCGGCCTGAACCTGCGCCTGATCGACGCCGTGTCGGGGGCCGAGCTGGCCCACTTCGCGATGGCGGCCGGTACCGAGACCGCCTTCGTGAGCGGCGAGCTCTACCGGCGGGCGGGGGCATGGAAGTTCCGCGCCGTGGGGCAGGGGTACGCGAGCGGACTGGCCGGCCTGGCCACGGACTTCGGCATCAGCGTGGACGACGATCCGGGCACCGCGACAACGGCCGCGCCCGCGCGGTCCGCGGCCTCGCCCGCGCCGGTACCGCGGCCCGCGCCCGCCGCGCCGGGACCCCGCGCGCCCGTACCGGCCCCGCCCGCGCCGGCCGTCCAACCCCAGGGCCCCGCCGTCCGCATGGTCAAGGGCGAGGAACAACTGCCGCCCGACATGCGCGAACGCCTGTCCCTGCGCAAGCGGCAGGTCGCGGTCAGCCTCAGCAAGCAGGGCGTCACGGGGCTCACGGCCCGGATCGTCCTCGTGCTCGACGCGTCCGGTTCCATGTCGGCCCATTACACGCGCGGTACCGTCCGGGGTGTCGCCGAGCGGATGGCCGCCGTCGCGGCGCAGCTCGACGACGACGGCCAGATGCAGGCATGGACCTTCGCCTCCCAGCCCGCGCGCCTGCCCGACCTGGTCCTCGGCGAACTGCCCGAATGGCTGCGCCTGCACGTACGGGTCGGGCAACTCAGCCTGTTCGGCCGCAAGAAGCCGCCGAAGGGACTGGAGCCGGGCCAGGTCGACATGCGCGCCGTCGGGATCGGGAACGAGGAGCAGAAGGTGATCGCGGAGGTCCGGGCCTACGTGCGCGCCCACCCCGTGCCGGATCCCACGCTGGTCCTGTTCTTCTCCGACGGGGGCGTGTACCGCAACGCGGAGATCGAGCGGGAACTGCGGGCGGCGGTGGAGGAACCGCTGTTCTGGCAGTTCATCGGCCTGGGGCGGGCCCAGTACGGGGTGCTGGAGCGCTTCGACACCCTGCCCGGGCGGCGGGTCGACAACGTCGGGTTCTTCGCGGTGGACGACATCGACACGATCTCCGACCCGGAGCTGTACGACCGGCTCCTGTCGGAGTTCCCGTCCTGGATCCGGGCTGCCCGGCAGGCCGGCATCCTGCGTTGAAGGCGGCCCGGCGCGGGGCGGGCGGTCGGCGCGCCGGTGTGCCGGCGGTGGCCCGCGCGGGGCCGGGCGGCGCCGTGCCCGCATCCGGTCGGGTGGCGGGCGAAAAGTTTTCCGGCAGCGGCGGCAACCTCGGGGGCGGTCGCGCGTCGTGCGGGGGTGAAGGGCGTCGTCCGACGACCTCGACCCGACCCGACCGTGGAGAACCACCGTGATGGAACACCAGCGCGCCCCCTTGTACCTGGGCAGGGCGGCCGTCACCGCCGCCGCCGTGGGGGTGCTCGTCGCTCTCGGCGGGCCGGCCTCCGCCGCGGCCGGTCCGCCGGCCGTGTCCGCCCCGGTCCCGGCCCCCGCGGTCCCGACCGCGCTGTCGGCGGTCCCGCCGGCGCCGTCGGCCGCAACGCCGAGCGCCTCGCCCTCGCCGACCGCCCGACCCGCCCCAGTCTCA
>NZ_JBHXRU010000116.1:0-18306 GCF_042716255.1 Streptomyces sp. NPDC058662
GGCCTCGTACGCGGCCCGCTGCTCGGCGGTGAGCCGGGCCAGCAGCCGTTCGGCGGTCGCGAGCTTCCCCTCGACCTCGGCCTTGCGCTCGGCGAGTTCCTCCTGCTGGGAACGGAGGTCGGCGAGCGTCCCGGCGGCCCGCTCCTTCAGCCGCGCGACCTCGTCGAGCCGGCGCCGCACGGTGCTGATCCCGGCCGCGTTGCGGTCGCCGGCGCGGGAGATGAAGGAGGCCTGGTCGAGGTACTGCTGCGGGTCCTCGGCGAGCGCGAGCCGCACGGCGGTGCCCAGGGAACCGCTGCGGTACTCGGACGCGGCCATCGAACCGAGCGCGCCGCGCGCGGTGTTCAGCTGGTCGGTCCTGCGGGCCGTCTCCGCGCGCAGTCCCGTCAGCGCGCGCTCGGCCCCGTCGGCCTTCTCCTTCGCCCCGTTGTACCGCTCGGTCGCCGCCTCGGCCTCCTCGTAGAGCCGGTCCACCTCGGCACCGACCTGGGAGGCGGTGAGCTGGGGGTCGGCCTGGGAGGTGCCTTCGAAGGCGGTGGCGGTGGCAGCGCCCGCGAGGGCGAGGGTGGCGGCTGTCCGGACGGTACCGCCGGAGAGCGGGCGCTGCCTGGGCTTTCGATGACTGGCCACGCGGGCCTCACGTCCTTCCTCACATCGGTGGTGCTTGGAGGAGGACGCTAGACCCGGGGGTAACGGACGGAGGGGGAGATGATCACAAGTGGCCCGATGCGACCGGGAATGGCCGCTCGGGACCGGTGTGGATCAACCCCAGAGGACGGCGATGAAGATATTGACCACGGTCAGTCCACCGACCGCGCCGAACAGCGCCTTCTCCACCCGCTCCTCGTCGCGCTTGACGTAGACGAGCGCCAGGATCACGAAGAGGATCGCGAGCTTCACGCCGATCTTGACGTTGTTGACGCCGGAGCCGTCCATCTCGTTGAAGCCGACGAGGAGCACACCGGTGACGAGCATGGTGAGCGCGCCGTGCAGCATGGCCGGGGTGAACCGCGCGGTGCCCGCGCCCATCGCCTTCATCTGGGTCAGGAAACCGCCGAGGAGCGAGGCGATCCCGATGATGTGCAGGCCCACGAAGACATTGATCAGTACGTCCATGCCGCCGAGCGTACGGGGCGGCCCCGGACGGGTTCCGGACGGGTTCCGGGCAGGGGATTCCCGGGGCCGGGACCGGCTGTCGGTCCCGCCCTCTAGACTCGGAGAGCGATGAGCAGCCTCTTTGACGACAGTTTCCTGGCAGACCTCACCCCCTCCGACGAGGTCCCCCCGCCGCCCGAGGACCACGCCGCCCCGGAAGCGAGCGCGGACGACCTCTTCGGGGGGCGGTTCGACGTGCCCATGACCGGGGACGCGTACTACCGGGACGGTGCCCCGCGCCCCGTCATCGACCCGGCGGCGCTCCTGGACGGGCTGAACGAGCAGCAGCGCGCCGCCGTGGTGCACGCCGGTTCGCCGCTGCTCATCGTGGCCGGCGCCGGTTCCGGGAAGACCCGGGTGCTGACTCACCGCATCGGGCACCTGCTGTCCGCGCGCAAGGTCCACCCCGGCCAGATCCTGGCGATCACCTTCACCAACAAGGCCGCCGGAGAGATGAAGGAGCGCGTCGAGGCCCTCGTCGGCCCGCGCGCGAACGCCATGTGGGTCTCCACCTTCCACAGCGCCTGCGTCCGCATCCTGCGCCGCGAGTCCAAGCGGCTCGGGTTCACGTCCTCGTTCTCGATCTACGACGCGGCCGACTCGAAGCGCCTGATGGCGCTCGTCTGCCGGGACCTCGACCTGGACCCGAAGAAGTTCCCGCCGAAGTCCTTCAACGCCAAGATCTCGAACCTGAAGAACGAGCTGATCGACGCGGAGGCCTTCGCCGACCAGGCGGCGGGCAGCTCCCGGACGGAGTCGGGCGGAGGGTTCGAGCAGACCCTGGCCCAGGCGTACGCGATGTACCAGGGGCGGCTGCGCGAGGCCAACGCCCTGGACTTCGACGACATCATCATGACCACCGTCCACCTGCTCCAGGCCTTCCCGGACGTCGCCGAGCACTACCGGCGCCGCTTCCGCCACGTGCTGGTCGACGAGTACCAGGACACCAACCACGCGCAGTACACGCTGGTGCGCGAGCTGGTGGGCACCGGCTATCCGGACCTGCCCCCCGCCGAGCTGTGCGTGGTGGGTGACGCCGACCAGTCGATCTACGCCTTCCGCGGCGCGACCATCCGCAACATCCTCCAGTTCGAGGAGGACTACACCGACGCCACGACGATCCTGCTGGAGCAGAACTACCGCTCCACGCAGACGATCCTGTCCGCCGCCAACGCGGTCATCGAGCGCAACGAGAACCGCCGCGCCAAGAACCTGTGGACCGAGGCCGGCAGCGGCTCCGTGATCACCGGCTACGTCGCGGACACCGAGCACGACGAGGCGCAGTTCGTCGCCGACGAGATCGACCGGCTGACGGACGCCGGGGACGCCAAGGCGGGCGATGTCGCGATCTTCTACCGGACGAACGCGCAGTCGCGTGTGTTCGAGGAGATCTTCATCCGCGTCGGGCTCCCGTACAAGGTCGTCGGCGGCGTCCGCTTCTACGAGCGCAAGGAGGTCCGGGACGTCCTCGCGTACCTGCGCGTCCTCGCCAACCCCGAGGACAACGTCCCGCTCCGGCGCATCCTCAACGTGCCCAAGCGCGGTATCGGCGAGCGCGCCGAGGCCATGATCGACGCGCTCGCGATGCGCGAGAAGATCACCTTCCCGCAGGCGCTGCGGCGCGTGGACGAGGCCTTCGGCATGGCCGCGCGCTCGACGAACGCGGTGAAGCGCTTCAACGTGCTGATGGAGGAGCTGCGGACGATCGTCGACTCCGGCGCGGGCCCCGCGGTCGTGCTGGAGGCGGTCCTGGAGCGCACGGGGTACCTCGCCGAGCTCCAGGCCTCGACGGACCCGCAGGACGAGACGCGGATCGAGAACCTCCAGGAGCTGGCCGCGGTGGCCCTGGAGTTCGAGCAGGCGAGGGCCGCCGCGGCGGCGGAGGGTACGGCGGCGGAGGGTACGGCGGCCGGTGAGGCCGGTGTTTCCGGAGGTGCCGGTGTGGCCGGAGACGCGGACGGCGCCCTGGACGCCGCCGGTCCCGGGACGCTCGCCGAGTTCCTGGAGCGGGTCGCGCTCGTCGCCGACTCCGACCAGATCCCGGACGAGGAGACGGAGGGGACGGGCGTCATCACGCTCATGACCCTGCACACCGCCAAGGGCCTGGAGTTCCCGGTGGTCTTCCTGACCGGCATGGAGGACGGGGTCTTCCCGCACATGCGGGCGCTGGGCCAGACCAAGGAGTTGGAGGAGGAGCGCCGCCTCGCCTACGTGGGCATCACCCGTGCCCGCGAGCGGCTGTACCTGACCCGCTCCTCGATGCGCAGCGCCTGGGGCACTCCCTCGTACAACCCGCCGTCGCGGTTCCTGGAGGAGATCCCGGACCAGTACCTGAAGTGGAAGCGCAGCGGCGCGGCGCAGAAGCCGGCCGGCCCGATGCGCAGTTCGGGCTACGGGTCCGGGTCGGGCTACGGATCGGGATCGGGCGGCGGCAAGACCTCGTTCGGCACCTCGCCCGAGTCCTTCCTGTCCTCCGCGCGCACCAAGGCGGGCCCCTCCGGTTTCGCCACGCGCCGGGCCACCGACAAGCCGGTCATCGCGCTGGTGGTCGGAGACCGGGTCACGCACGACCAGTTCGGGCTCGGCACCGTCATGGAGGTCAAGGGCGCGGGCGCGGACGCGCAGGCCACCATCGACTTCGGGGACGACAAGCCGAAGCGGCTACTGCTGCGGTACGCGCCGGTGCAGAAGCTCTAGCGGCGCCGCCAGCGCCGTGTACGGGAAGGCGCCCGCCCCGCGGGGCGAGCGCCTTCCCGGCGTGCGGGTCTCAGGGGCGTACACGTCCTATCGGCGTACGGGTCCCACGGGCGTACGGGGTCTCACGGGCGGCGCGGCAGGGGCCGCGCCGCGCGGGCTCGGGTCAGCTCGGGTCCAGACCGTGGCTGCGGAGCCACGGCAGGGGGTCGATCGCGGACCCGCCGCCCGGCCGTACCTCGAAGTGCAGGTGCGGGCCGGTGGAGTTGCCGGAGTTGCCGGAGTACGCGATGACCTCGCCGGCCTTGACCTTGCCACCGCGGATCTTGGTGCTGCTGAGGTGGCAGTACCAGGTCTCGGTGCCGTCGGGGGCGGTCACTATCGCCATGTTGCCGTAGGCGCTGTTGTACTGGGTGCGGACGGTGCCGTCGGTGGCGGCCATGACCGGGGTCCCGTACGAGACCGGGAAGTCGATGCCGGTGTGCGCGGACATCCACATGCCGCCGGACTGCCCGTAACTGGCGCTGAGACCCTGCTGCTGGACGGGGAGGGCGAACTTGGGGCGGGCGGCCTCCTTCGCCGCGGCCTCCTCCGCCTTCTTCTTCTTCTCCTCCTCCTGGCGCTGGTGCAGGTCGATGCGCTCCTGCGTGCGGCTCGCGCGGTCCGCGAAGTCGCCCGCGTCGGCGCTGAGCGCGGCCAGTTGGGTGTCGAGCTTGGTGTTCGCCGCGACCGGCTTCACCGAGGCCGGGTCGGGGGCGGCCATCGTGGTGGTCTCCGGCGACGGCTTGTCCGTGCCGGTCAGACCGCCGACGGAAGCGGCCGCGACACCCGCGACACCCATGACGCAGGCGGAGGGCACCGCGACAGTCAGCAGGGCGGAGCGCTTCGCCGGGGTGCGGCGACGGCTGCTGTTCGCCTTGGCGGCGGCCCGGCCTCCCGGCTGGGGCGCGTTGCGGCGTCCTGCGCGCGGACCGGGGGTCACGGGGACCATCTGGGTGGGGAGGTCGTGTATCTCGGCCGCGTCGAACTCCTCGGCCGCGTCGGCCGGTTCGGCCTCCTCGGCCGGCTCGGTCGTCGGGCCCGGCTCGGGCGTGCTGTCGGGAACGGCCTCGAAGACGGCGGTGCGGCTGTAGCCGTCGGGCTCGTACGCCGTCGCGTAACCGCTCTCGGTGGCGGAGGCGGGGGCCTCGTACGTGTAGCCGGCGGAAGCGGCGTCGTACGCGAAGTCCTGGGCGTACTCGGGCTGCTGGGGCTGCTGGTGCTGCTGGTGTGACGCGGGCTGGTACTCGTACCCGTACCCGTACGCGTACGCGGTGGGCTCGGGCTGGACCGGGCTCTCGGTGACGCTGTTCCAGGCGGTGGCGTCGTAGGCGCCGGTCTCGGTGCCGGTGGTTCCGTAGCCCGGGACCGCCCAGTGGCCGGTCTGTTCGGCGGAGGCGTCGTAGCCGAAGGAGGCGGGCTGCTGGTACTCGCTGTAGCCGGAGTAGTCCGTGCCCGCGCCGGCGCCGTCGGTGCTCCAGGCGCTCGCGTCCCACTGGCCCGTCGTGTCCTCGGGGGCGCCCTGGGTCGGGATCGTGGACAGGTAATTGTCCTGCGGGAGCCACGCGGTGGTGTCGTACGCACCGGTCTCGTAGGACCCGTACGCCGCGTAGTTGACCCCCTGGCCCTGTGTTTCATAGGAAACATGGGCCGAGTCACCAGCGAAAGTGGTGGTGGTCAGGCCGTCGTACCCGGGATCCGGATACTGGCCCGACGAGGGGCGGTCGTTCACCAACTTCTCTTTCGCCTCGGCAGTGGGGGCCTGGGTGGCCGGGAACTCGAAGTTCACCGGAGGAGAGCAGTGGCGTGACTGTACCCGGCGGTTACACGCAACGACAATCTTCGCCGGGTTTCCATATCTGCGGAACCGGGCATTCGGCCGCCTTTCGGTCGCTGAATGACGCGGCCTTGGCCTTGAGTTCGAAATCTGTTCGACTTCTGGTGCCGGATCCCCCCGGAACCACCGCTTCAGCCCCCGTCCGGGGCGGTCTTCGACCCGGGCGGACCTGGTCAGGCCGCGGAGGTGGTTTCCGCCGGGGTGGCCGGGGCGAGGCCGGGGCCGTCCAAAGCGTGCCGGACGGCCGTGATCACGGTGGGGTGCGCGGCCAGTGCCAGGTGCCCGACGCCCATGACCTGGATGTTCTCCGCGCGCAGGTCCGGGTGTTCGATCCGCGCCGTCTCAGGCGGCGACATCAGCGCGTCGAACTCGCTCCAGAAGGCGACGCACCGGGTCGCGCAGCCGGGCGCCGGCTCGGCGAGCTCGGCCAGTACGTCGGAGTCCGGGCGCATCTGCCGGACCAGCGGGTGCGCGTCGAGGAAGGGGGCGATCGGGGTGCCGCCGTGGGGGGTGCCGAGCGTGACGAGCGTCCGGACCCGGGCGTCCCCGCCCAGCCGCTGCACGTAGTACCGGCCGACCAGCCCGCCCAGGCTGTGCCCGACCAGCTCCACCCGCTCCTGCCCACTGCGCTCGCAGAGGTCCTCGACGCGCCGGGCCAGGTGGCGGGCGACGGCCCGCAGGTCGCGGGCGAAGGGCGAGTAGTTGTACGTCTCCACGTGGCGGCCCCCGTCCACCGCGAGGGCGCGGCGCAGCAGCACGAAGGCGGAGCGGTTGTCGGTGAACCCGTGCAGGAGGAGGACGGGCGGCCGCCGACGCGCGGGCGGCGCCTCGACAGTCCTCTCCTGGCACACCCCGGTCGGGTAGAGCAGCAGGTGGCCGCCGAGGACGAGCACTTCCAGCACGCCGGCCCGCAGCGCGGCGCCGGACATGGGTATGGACAGCCCCATCGAAGGCCTCCCCTGAAATCCTGTGGGACCCGAGGTCGGCCGCGCCACCGTGCCGCGCGGCTGTCGGCACGGTGGCGCAGAGCATCCATGGCGGTGAAGCAGGGCCGTGACCGGAGCCCCTGAACCGAGGCCCGTCGACCGAAGCCGGTGAATCAACGCCGTCCCACGTGTGATTTCCCCCTCCCGGTTGACCGCGAAACGGCGGCGTGCGCGATGCTGTACTTAACGTTCGTTCACTCGGGAGGCAGTGCGATGGGTGTGACCGGTCCGATCCGTGTGGTGGTGGCCAAGCCGGGTCTCGACGGCCACGACCGCGGGGCCAAGGTGATCGCACGGGCCCTGCGGGACGCGGGCATGGAGGTCATCTACACCGGCCTCCACCAGACCCCCGAGCAGATCGTGGACACGGCGATCCAGGAGGACGCCGACGCGATCGGCCTGTCGATCCTCTCGGGCGCCCACAACACGCTGTTCGCGCGCGTGCTGGAGCTCCTGAGGGAGCGCGAGGCGGAGGACATCAAGGTCTTCGGCGGCGGCATCATCCCCGAGGACGACATCGCCCCGCTCAAGGAGAAGGGCGTGGCCGAGATCTTCACCCCGGGCGCGACGACGACCGCCATCGTGGACTGGGTCCGCGCCCACGTCACCCGCCCGTAGCCTCCGGCGGACCCCTGCCTGCTCCGTGGCCGGCTCCGTGCCGGTCCGGTGCGGCTCCGCGCCGGTTTGGGTCGGCTTCGCGCTGGCCTCCGTGCCTGCTCCGTGCCGGTTCGGTGCGACTTCGCGCCCGTTCGGGTCCGGCTTCGGGCTAACCTCCGTCCTGCTCGTGCCGACTTCGTGTCTGCTGCGGGCCGGCGTTGCCCGTGGTCGGGTCGCTCCGGGCCGGGGCGCGCGAGTGCATTCGCCCGGGCCGGACGGGGCCGCGCCGCAGGGCGGCCGGGCGCACCGCCGGAGCGTTGCCCCGGGCCTCGCGCGGCGGCGTGGGGGAGAGGCGGGGCGCGGCCCGGGGTGACCGTCGGGGTCAGGCCGGAGCCAGCTCGGAGTGCATCGCGGCGCGCAGCCGGAGGGTGGCGACCAGGCGCTGGAACGCCTCCGCCCAGTACGCCGCCGCGCCCGGCGACGCGTCCGGCGGGTCCTGGGACGCCGCCGTCAGGGCCTCCAGCCGATCCGCCTCCGCAGGGTCGAGGCAGCGCTCCGCCAGGCCCATGACCCCGCTGAAACTCCACGGGTAGCTGCCCGCCTCGCGGGCCGCGTCCAGGGCGTCGACCACCGCCTGCCCCAACGCTCCCGCCCACGGCACCACGCACACGCCGAGCAGCTGGAAGGCC
Source organism: Streptomyces sp. NPDC058662 (assembly GCF_042716255.1). Classification (NCBI taxonomy): domain Bacteria; kingdom Bacillati; phylum Actinomycetota; class Actinomycetes; order Kitasatosporales; family Streptomycetaceae; genus Streptomyces; species Streptomyces sp. NPDC058662. The sequence goes on from NZ_JBHXRU010000116.1 coordinate 7,998, forward strand.
TCCGTCAGCCCGTGGGCCCGCACGAACTCCGCGACCCACCGCGCCCTCTCGGCGTCCGGCAGGGTCTCCAGCAGCTTGGCCCGTTCCGCGAGGGACGCCGTGCCCGGACCCGCCGCGGGCGGTGTGGTCGCGGGGCCCAGCAGCGCCCGCGACCAGGCCGCGTCGCGCTGGCGCACCGCCGCCCGGCACCACGCCGCGTGCAGCTCCTCGGCCCACCCCTCGGCCGCCGCCACCGGCAGCGCCACTATCTCGGCCGGACCGATCCCCCCGAACCGGTCCGACCAGCAGGACAGCGGCGCCGCCTCCACGAGCTGCCCGAGCCACCAGGCGCGCTCCCCCCGCCCGGCCGGGGGGCGCTCGACCACGCCGTCCCGCAGCATCCCGCGGTCGCACTCGGCCGGCGGCGTCACGCCCTCCGGGCCCACGCAGGCCAGTGCACGCTCGGCCATCCGCCCGGCGAGCGCCGACATCGGCAGCGCCGAGAGCAACTCGGCCGCCGCCGAGCGGACATTGCGGCTGCGGTCACCCAGGGCCGCTTCCAGGAACGGCTCGTCCTGCGCCGACAGCCCCGCCCGAAGTGAGTCGAGGAACATCAGCCGGTCCTCGGCCCGTTCGGCCGTCCAGGTCGTCATCAGCAACCGCCGCGCGGCCGCGCCGTCGTGGGCGCGGACCGCTCCGAGGAGGGCGACCCGCTCCGCGAACAGCCCCTCCTGCCAGAGCTGTTCCACCGCGGACGTGTCCGCCGGGTCCGGCAGCTCCCCCGCGCCGCCCGTCCCGCCGCGCAGGGCGAACCGCCAGTCCGGATTGAGCCGGGCCAGCCACAGTCCCCGCGTCCCGGCCAGCGCCAGCGCGTGCGGCCGCAGGTCCGTGCGCGCCCGCGCCGCGTCCAGCAGCGCCGGTACGAGCGCGGCCGGCGAGCGGTAGCCGTGGCGCACGGCGGCGGCCAGCCACTGCGGCAGCAGTTCCGTCAGGTCCGGGGCCGCTCCCCGCCGCCCGCCCCCGCCGCCCGCTCCCGTCCGGCCGGCGAGCAGCTGGGCGAGCCGGCGCCGGGCCGCTTCCGGCGGCGCCGGGCGCGGGTCCCGGGCCGCGGGCTCCGGCCGGGGACCGGCCTCGGCCGGGCGCAGTCCCGCCCGGCGCCGCACGGTGTGCACGGCCGCCGCGTCCAGCAGAGCCTCCGGTGAACCGGTCGGCCCCGCGCCCCGCCGCCGGTCGGTGCCCAGCAGCGCGGCGCCGACCAGCTCCTCCCACTCCCCGTATCCCGCTTCGTCCTCGTCCATCAGGCCCCTCCCTCGATCAGTGCGGCGCTCCGGTCCCGCCCCCTCCGCGGGACCGGAGCAGTCGAAGTCGTGCTCCACTGCGTGCTTCAGCTGGCGTGGTTGTCGTTCACAAAAGCCCCCCGGCTTCTCGTTTCCCCACGCCGGCGCCCCCGCGCCGGCGTGTCCTCCCCGTCCCCCTCAGCGCCCCCGCCGCCGTCCCGCCCCCCGGATCAGTTCACCGCGACCGGTTCGGACGAACCGGCCTGCCAGGCCGTGAGCGGGGTGAAACCCCGGTGGCCGCATTCACCGAACACCGTCACCGGGCCCCCGCCCGACAGCGCTGCCAGCTGCCACAGCCCCGAACGGGACCGGTTTCCCGACCCGGACACGGGGACGGGCAGGGCCGTCGTGCCCTCCTCGTCCGCCAACTGCCAGCCGAGTTCCCCCGGTATCGGGATCACCGGCCCCAGGACCACCGGCCAGGACTCCAGCCAGGGGTCCTCCCGCAGCGCCTCCCCGTACGCCTCCAGCGCGGCACCCGTGCTGACCCCGGCCGGAACCCGCGAACTCGGTACCGCCGGCCCGAACCGCTCCCCGAGATCCGCCCGCAGTCCCCCCGAACCGGGCCGGAAGCGGGCTTCCGCGTCCAGCACCAGGCCGACGGGCATCGCCAGCCCCGGCGGGCGCCCGGGCGGGCCGAAGTCCAGCACCAGGGCCGGCCGCCCGCTGGTCCGGCCCTGGAGCCAGATCCTGCGGGTGGTGAGCCGGCCGTCCGGTGACACCGAGTCGTACTGGGACAGGACCAGCCAGCGGTCGCGTACGGCCTCCCCCTCCCCGGAGGCCCGCAGTCCCACCCGGCCGCGGACGGTCGCCGCCAGGGGTTCGGGCAGCCCCGACACCCCCAGCCAGGCCCGGTCCAGCAGGTGCAGCAGCGCCGCCTCCTCCAGCATCCGGGCGGGCCAGCCGGGGCCGCAACTGGGTATCGTCCCCAACTCCCGCACCCGACCCGCGAGTCCGGGGGCCTGGGCGTCCACCATCCGGGCCGCGGTCTCCTCCCAGGCCGCGTACCCCTTCTGCTCCTGGCCCGCGAGGCCGCCGCGCAGCAGGTCGCCCAACCGCTGCTCCAGCTCGGCCACGCCGGCGCCGATGCGGGCCGCCCGCCGCTCGGCCCGGCGCCGGGCCCCCTCCTCGTCGGCCGGGCGGGCCGGTCCGCCGGCAGGGGGGCGCGCCGCCCTCCCCGCCCGCTCCGCCAACCAGTCCGAGGCCCAGTCCGGGGCCTCGGCCGGCTCGCCCACCCCCTCGGCGGACCACAGCAGCAGCAGCCCCAACGCGTGCTTGCACGGAAACTTCCGGCTCGGACACGAGCACGTGTAGGCCGGTCCCGCCAGATCGACGACGGTCCGGTACGGCGTGCTGCCGCTGCCCTTGCACAACCCCCATACAGAACCGGAAGCGGAACCTCCGATCTGTGACCACGGCGCCGCTCCCCCGAGCTTGGCCCCCGCCTTGCGTGAGGCATCGTCAGGAGCCAGAGCCAGTACGTTCTCCGCTGTCCAGCGGACCCCCTGCTCAGTCATGTGAACCACCGTAGAGACCCCCACTGACAATCGCTCTGACCTGCAACAACGCTGTGAGTCGCGGGCGTTGTCAGTGGTGTGGTGCACCGTGGGAACAGCAGTCGGAAGCGGCTGCCGAGCCTTGGAGGGGGACCATGACCACGACCGAGAACGAGACGCGCGGCGAGGCGCTGCGACCGCACGCCGAAGTGGCCTTCGCACACGAACTGAAAGCCCTCGCGGCGGCCGACGACCGCCCCCGTCCGGCACGTTGGAAGCTCTCACCCTGGGCCGTGGCCACGTACCTGCTCGGCGGCGAGCTCCCCGACGGCACGGTGATCACGCCCAAGTACGTCGGTCCGCGCCGCATCGTCGAGGTCGCCGTCACCACCCTCGCCACCGACCGCGCCCTGCTGCTGCTCGGTGTCCCGGGCACCGCCAAGACCTGGGTGTCCGAACACCTCGCCGCCGCCGTCAGCGGTGACTCGACCCTGCTCGTCCAGGGCACCGCCGGCACCCCCGAGGAGGCCATCCGGTACGGATGGAACTACGCCAGGCTGCTCGCCCACGGCCCCAGCCGCGAGGCCCTCGTCCCGAGCCCCGTCATGCGCGCGATGGCCGACGGCGCGACCGCCCGCGTCGAGGAGCTCACCCGCATCCCCGCCGACGTGCAGGACACCCTCATCACCGTCCTGTCCGAGAAGACGCTCCCGATACCGGAGCTCGGCGAAGAGGTGCAGGCCGTACGCGGGTTCAACCTCATCGCCACCGCCAACGACCGCGACCGGGGGGTCAACGAGCTCTCCAGCGCGCTGCGCCGCCGCTTCAACACCGTCGTGCTGCCGCTGCCCGCCAGTGCCGACGCCGAGGTCGACATCGTCGCCCGCCGCGTCGACCAGATGGGCCGCTCCCTCGACCTGCCGGCGGCGCCCGAGGGACTGGAGGAGATCCGCCGCGTGGTCACCGTCTTCCGGGAGCTGCGCGACGGCGTCACCGGAGACGGCCGTACGAAGGTGAAGTCCCCGAGCGGCACGCTCTCCACCGCCGAGGCCATCTCCGTGGTCACCGGCGGCCTGGCCCTGGCGGCCCACTTCGGGGACGGCGTGCTGCGCCCGTCCGACGTGGCTGCCGGCATCCTCGGCGCCGTCGTCCGCGACCCGGCCGCCGACACGGTGGTCTGGCAGGAGTACCTGGAGGCCGTGGTCCGCGAGCGGGAGGGGTGGAAGGACTTCTACCGCGCCTGCCGGGAGGTGACGGTATGAGCCCGGCCGCGAAGGAGCCGCAGCCGGCGGCCGGCACCGGCGGGAGGGGCGCCCCGGCGAACGGCCCCCTCCTGCTGGGCGTGCGGCACCACGGGCCCGGTTCGGCCCGCGCGGTGCGCGCCGCACTGGACCGGGCCCGGCCGGCGGCGGTGCTGATCGAGGGGCCGCCCGAGGGGGACGCCCTGGTCGCGCTCGCCGCCGATCCCGCGATGCGGCCGCCCGTCGCCCTGCTCGCACACGCGGCCGACGACCCGGGCCGCGCCGCGTTCTGGCCCCTGGCCGACTTCTCCCCGGAGTGGGTGGCCATCCGCTGGGCGCAGGAGCAGGACGTACCGGTGCCGGTGCGCTTCATCGACCTCCCGGCCGCGCACTCGCTGGCCGAGGGGCCGGCCGGGGCGGACGGCGGCGAGCCCGACGCCGTCCGCCTCGACCCGCTCGCGGTGCTGGCGGAGACCGCCGGGTACGACGACCCCGAACGCTGGTGGGAGGACGTCGTCGAACACCGGGGCACCGCGCGGGCGGAGAAGGAGGACCCGCTCGCCGCGTTCGAGGCCCTCGGTGAGGCCATGGGAGCCCTGCGCGAGGCGTACGGGGACGGCGGCGGCTCCCGCGACCTGGTGCGCGAGGCCCACATGCGGCAGCGGATGCGGGCGGCCCGGCGGGAGTTCGGCGACGCCTACGCCGTGGTCTGCGGGGCCTGGCACGTCCCCGCCCTGCGGGCCAGGACCACGGTGGCCGCCGACCGGGCACTGCTCACCGGCCTGCCCAAGGTCAAGGTGGAGACCACCTGGGTGCCCTGGACCCACCGCCGGCTGTCCCGGGCCGGCGGGTACGGCGCGGGCATCGCCTCGCCCGGTTGGTACGCGCACCTCTTCGCCGCCCGCGACCGGCCGGTGGAGCGGTGGCTGACCAAAGTCGCCGGGCTGCTCCGCGAGGAGGACCGGCAGGTCTCGTCGGCGCACGTCATCGAGGCGGTCCGGCTGGCCGAGACGCTGGCGGCGATGCGGGGGCGGCCGCTGCCCGGCCTGACGGAGACCCTCGAAGCGGTCCGGGCGGTCATGTGCGACGGCTCCGACATACCGCTCGCGCTGATAGAGGACCGCCTGGTGGTCGGCGACGTGCTGGGCGAGGTCCCGGACGCGGCGCCCGTCGTACCCCTCCAGCGGGACCTGACCCGGCAGCAGCGTTCGCTGCGCCTCAAGGCCGAGGCCGCGGAGCGGGAGGTGGAGCTCGACCTGCGCAAGGACGCCGACGCCGCGAAGTCCCTGCTCCTGCACCGGCTGCGGCTGCTCGGCGTCGAGTGGGGCACGCCCGTCGCGTCGCGGGGGAGTACCGGCACCTTCCGGGAGACCTGGCGGCTGCGCTGGGAGCCGGAGCTGTCCGTGCGGGTCGCCGAGGCGGGGATCTGGGGCACCACGGTTCTGGCGGCGGCCACCGCCCGCGCCGAGGCGCTGGCGGCCGGCGCCGGAGAGCTGGGCGAGGTCACGGCGCTGGCCGAGCAGTGCCTGCTGGCCGGGCTGTCCGAGGCGCTGCCCGCCGTGCTGCGGGCCCTGGCGGACCGGGCGGCCCTGGACTCGGACGTCGCGCGGTTGGCCGAAGCCCTGCCCGCGCTGGCCCGCGCGCTCCGGTACGGCGATGTGCGGGGCACCGACGCGGCCGCGCTCGCAACGGTGGCGGCCGGACTCGCCGAGCGGATATGCGTGGCGCTGCCGCCGGCCTGCGGCGCGGGGCTGGACGCCGACGCGGCGGCCGGGCTGCGGGGGCACGTGGACGCGGTGCACGGCGCGGTCGTGCTCCTCGCGGACACCCGGGACGGGCTGCGGGAGCGCTGGGCGGCGGTCCTGCGGACGCTGGCCGGCCGCGACACCGTGCCGGGGCTGATCCGGGGCCGGGCGGCCCGGCTGCTGCTCGACGACGGGCGGCTGGAGGAGGGGGAGACCGCGCGGCTGATGGGTCTCGCCCTGTCCCCGGCGGCTTCCCCGGCCGACGCGGCGGGCTGGATCGAGGGCTTCGCGGGGGGCGGTTCGGGCGGGGGCACGCTGCTCGTCCACGACGAGCGGCTGCTGGGCCTGATCGACGCATGGCTCGTGGCGGTACCGGAGCGCGCCTTCACCGATGTACTGCCGCTGCTGCGGCGGACGTTCGGCGCGTACGAGCCGGGGGTGAAACGGACTCTGGGCGAGCTGGTCCGGCGCGGCCCCGGCGGCGGCGCCGCGCGGCCCCCCGGATCCGCGCCCGAGGGCTTCGCCCCGGAGCTGGACCCGGTCAGGGCCGACGCGGTGGTGGCGCTGGTCCGCATGCTCCTGTCGGCGCCCCACCCCGACGAGGAGGACGGGGACGGACAGAGCGGGCGGGACGCGGGCGCCGGGCACGCGGGCGCGCAGGACCGGGCCGAGGAGACGCAGGTGGCAGACGTGGCGTAGGTGGCGTAGGTGCCGCAAACGGCGGAGGTGCCGCCGGTGGCCTGACGGGGCCGGGGCAGCCCGCCGACGGGGGCGGGCGAGCGAGGGCCCGGCCACCGCCGGCGGTGCGCGCGGGGGCTGCGGGAACGACGGGATTTCACGGGAGCGAGGGGTGGGGCTGATGGCCAGGACCGGTGGCAGTGCAGGAGTGGCAGGACCGGACGGCGAGGGGGCGGAGCGGCTGAGGCGGTGGCGGATGGTGCTCGGCGGCGGGGAGGCCGACGGCACGGGGTGCGCGCTGAGCGGGCGGGACGCGGCGATGGACGCCGCCCTCGACGCCCTGTACGCCGGGCCGGCCGGAAGCGGGTCCCGGCGGGCCCCGGGGGAGCGGTCGGCCGGCCTCGGCGGCTCCGCGCCCAAGGTGGCCCGCTGGCTCGGGGACATCCGTACGTACTTCCCCGCCCCGGTGGTCCAGGTCATGCAACGCGACGCGATCGAGCGGCTCGGGCTGTCCTCCCTGCTGCTGGAACCGGAGATGCTGGAGGCCGTCGAGCCCGACGTCCACCTGGTCGGCACCCTGCTCTCACTGAACAAGGCGATGCCGGAGACGACGAAGGAGACGGCGCGGGCCGTGGTCCGCACGGTGGTCGAGCAGGTGGAGAAGCGGCTCGCGGCCCGCACCCGGGCCACCCTCACGGGCGCCCTCGACCGTTCCGCCCGGATCAGCCGGCCCCGCCACCACGACATCGACTGGAACCGCACCATCCGGGCCAATCTCAAGAACTACCTGCCCGAGTACCGCACCGTCGTCCCCGAGCGGCTGATCGGATACGGCCGTGCGGCCCAATCGGTGAAGAAGGAGGTGATCCTCTGCATCGACCAGTCGGGCTCCATGGCCGCCTCCGTCGTGTACGCCTCCGTCTTCGGCGCCGTCCTCGCCTCCATGCGTTCGATCGCCACCCGCCTGGTCGTCTTCGACACCGCCGTCGTCGACCTGACCGACCAGCTCGACGATCCGGTGGACGTGCTCTTCGGCACCCAACTGGGCGGAGGCACCGACATCAACCGCGCCCTCGCCTACTGCCAGTCGAGGATCACCCGGCCCGCCGACACCGTCGTCGTCCTGATCAGTGATCTCTACGAGGGCGGCATACGCAACGAGATGCTCAAGCGGGTCGCCGCGATGAAGGGCGCCGGGGTGGAGTTCGTGGCCCTGCTCGCGCTGTCCGACGAGGGCGCGCCCGCCTACGACCGCGAACACGCCGCAGCCCTCGCGGCACTGGGCGCGCCCGCCTTCGCCTGCACCCCCGACCTGTTCCCGGAGGTGATGGCCGCGGCCCTGGAGAAGCGGCCGCTGCCCCTGCCCTGACAAGTGCGCCGGGGGCGCGGGGGAACAGGCGGATCGCACGAAGTTCCAGCTCAATCGTGAGGCGATCTGTGACAGGTATCACCGCTCAGGTGTGATCTGCGATTTAGGGACCCACGGCCCACGGGGATAACCTGCGGGACGGACATGCCGCGTCCACGGTCACCGTGTGCGCCTTCCTTGTGACAGCGCCGTCACGTTGCCCTCCGCGGCACGCCCACGCAGATAGCAGAAAACCGCGAATCACTGCGAATCTTTGAAGACAAGGGACGGACGCGCGTGGACCTGTTCGAGTACCAGGCGAGGGACCTCTTCGCCAAGCACGGTGTACCGGTGCTGGCCGGTGAAGTCATCGACACGCCTGAGGCGGCTCACGCGGCCACGGAGCGGCTGGGCGGCAAGTCTGTCGTCAAGGCGCAGGTGAAGGTGGGCGGTCGCGGCAAGGCCGGCGGCGTCAAGCTCGCCGCAACCCCGGACGAGGCCGTCGCCCGTGCGACGGACATCCTCGGGATGGACATCAAGGGCCACACGGTCCACAAGGTGATGATCGCCGAGACCGCTCCGGAGATCCTGGAGGAGTACTACGTCTCCTACCTCCTCGACCGCACCAACCGCACCTTCCTGGCCATGGCCTCGGTCGCGGGCGGCATGGACATCGAGCAGGTCGCGGAGGAGACCCCCGAGAAGCTCGCCAAGGTCCCGGTGAACGCCAACGAGGGCGTGACCATCGAGAAGGCCCGCGAGATCGTCGAGCTGGCGCAGTTCCCGGCCGAGGTCGCCGAGAAGGTCGCCGAGGTCCTCGTGACCCTGTGGGACACCTTCATCGCCGAGGACGCGCTCCTCGTCGAGGTCAACCCGCTCGCGAAGGTCGCCTCCGGCGACGTCATCGCGCTCGACGGCAAGGTCTCCCTCGACGAGAACGCCGAGTTCCGCCAGCCGGGCCACGAGGAGTTCGTGGACCACGCGGCCGCGAACCCGCTTGAGGCCGCCGCCAAGGCGAAGAACCTCAACTACGTGAAGCTCGACGGCGAGGTCGGCATCATCGGCAACGGCGCGGGTCTCGTCATGAGCACCCTCGACGTCGTCGCCTACGCCGGTGAGGCGTACCAGTCCGTGAACGGCGGCGGCGTCAAGCCCGCCAACTTCCTGGACATCGGCGGTGGCGCCTCCGCCGCCGTCATGGCCAACGGCCTGGAGATCATCCTCGGCGACCCGGACGTCAAGTCCGTCTTCGTCAACGTCTTCGGCGGCATCACCGCCTGCGACGAGGTCGCCAACGGCATCGTCCAGGCGCTGCAGCTGCTCGCGGACAAGGGCGAGGCGGTCACCAAGCCGCTGGTCGTGCGTCTCGACGGCAACAACGCCGAGCTGGGTCGCAAGATCCTCTCGGACGCCAACCACCCGCTGGTGCAGCGCGTGGACACCATGGACGGCGCGGCCGACAAGGCCGCCGAGCTCGCGGCTGCGAAGTAAGGGCAGAGGTCACAGACTCACATGGCTATCTTCCTCAACAAGGACAGCAAGGTCATCGTCCAGGGCATGACCGGTGCCACGGGCATGAAGCACACCAAGCTGATGCTGGCTGACGGCACCAACATCGTCGGCGGCGTGAACCCGCGCAAGGCCGGCACCAGCGTGGACTTCGACGGCACCGAGATCCCGGTCTTCGGCTCCGTCGCCGAGGCGATGGAGAAGACGGGCGCCAACGTCTCCGTCCTCTTCGTCCCGCCGGCGTTCGCGAAGGCCGCCGTCGTCGAGGCGATCGACGCCGAGATCCCGCTGGCCGTCGTCATCACCGAGGGCATCGCGGTGCACGACTCCGCCGCCTTCTGGGCGTACGCGACCGCCAAGGGCAACAAGACGCGGATCATCGGCCCGAACTGCCCGGGTCTGATCACCCCCGGCCAGTCCAACGCCGGCATCATCCCGGGCGACATCACCAAGCCCGGCAAGATCGGTCTCGTGTCCAAGTCCGGCACGCTGACCTACCAGATGATGTACGAGCTCCGCGACATCGGCTTCACCTCCGCCGTCGGCATCGGTGGCGACCCGGTCATCGGCACCACGCACATCGACGCCCTGGAGGCCTTCGAGGCCGACCCGGAGACCGAACTCATCGTCATGATCGGCGAGATCGGCGGCGACGCCGAGGAGCGTGCGGCGGACTTCATCGCGAAGAACGTCACCAAGCCGGTCGTCGGCTACGTCGCGGGCTTCACCGCCCCCGAGGGCAAGACCATGGGCCACGCCGGCGCCATCGTCTCCGGCTCCTCCGGCACCGCGCAGGCCAAGAAGGAGGCCCTTGAGGCCGCCGGCGTCAAGGTCGGCAAGACGCCGACCGAGACGGCCAAGCTGGCGCGCGAGATCCTCAACGCCGCCCAGTAGTACCGCCGTCCCGGCCCGTCAGGGGCGGACGACGTGCGAACGGGCGTGGCCCGCCGCCGTCAGCCGCTCAGCGGAGTGAGGC
>NZ_JBHXRU010000117.1:0-9992 GCF_042716255.1 Streptomyces sp. NPDC058662
GGGGCGCCCCCGGGGAAAGCGGGGGGCCACCCCCACCCACGTTCGCCCCGCCTGGTGGTAAGGCCGGCCGGTCGGGTTCCGCCCCAGTCTGTAGCGAGGTCCCCCGTGGCACATCGGCCCTGAACGGATGCCTGGTTCGGGGCCTGGACGTGTACCGCTACCGGTAGGGCAACAGCCAGCTGGCAGTGAGATCCGAGAGGCACGAGCGCGGTGGGCACGTTGCGCGATGGGTCAGCGGAAGCCGCCCCGGCGTACCGGTCCCCGGGGGCCGAGCCACGCCCGCTCCCCGCCTGGTCCCCGCTTCGCGAAACAGACCCTCGGCTGGACCACCCTGGACCACCCCAACACTTCGCGCGTTCTGGCTCACTTTCCGTGATGCGTGCACCGTGGGTGACGGTTGAGGCCGTTCCTACCGTCCGAAGCGAGGGTGCTCCGGCTGGAGGTGCTGCTGTCCCGGCGCTCGTGGCTGGGGCGGGGTCAGCGGCTCGGGCGCCGTGTCCGTCCCGCGCTGCCCGCAGTGTGGGCAGCGCTCGCGGCCGTCCCACACGGACCAGCCGAAGTCGGCAGGGGTGAGGGCGGGGCCCTCCAGCTCGTTGCGGACCGCCTCGCGGTAGGCCCAGACCGCGTCCAGGTAGGGGTGGTAGATGTCATGGAAGGCGGGGGTCGAGATGCCGGCGCCCGCCGCGACCACCTTTCGGAGAGCGCGGAGGCGTTCGAACATGGTCTGGCCCGTTCCCGCGATCCGGGCGCTGGCGTCGAGGAAGAGGCGCTCGCGCACCTCGTAGATGCGGGCGTCCGTCAGCGCCCGGCGGCTTGCCTCCTCCAGGTCGGTCGCCTCGGCGCCGCTCTGCGCGAGGCGGCGCAGTTCGGTGTGAGCCGCGCCCGCCGCCGCGATGAACTCCGTGTAGACGTCCCGGCGGCGCGCCTCAAGGCCGCGACGGTGTTCCTGGCGGGTGCGTAGGCGGTCGGCCAGAACCGTGCCCGCTATCGCGATCAGACCGCCGCCCAGCGTGGCGACCAGCGTTCCCCACTCCATAACGTGTCCCCCCAGTCGGTGTTCCGGAAGGGCGCGCCCCCCGCGCCGTCCCGTCCAGCAGATCATGCCCGACGGCCGGGGCCGACCGAGTACGCCTCGGCTCAGATTCTCGGTCGGGCCAGCTCCGCCACTGACTTGACCCTCAGTCAGCCCTCCACGGAAAGTGAGCCAGGACCTGTTCTCATGAACAAAGCCACCCAGAAGCAGCAGTGGCGCGTGAACTGGGTCGGCTTCGGGACCATCTGACCATCTCAGAACCGCGCACAGCCCGGAGCAGGCAACACTGTGCGCTGGAGAGGGCAGCACACGCCCGACGCCGTCGAAGCTCCCGGGCCGGCGCCGCGATACCGCTCACGCCGCCAGTCGCGGTCGTATCCGGACCAAGGGGTACTCCGGCCCTGACGTTCTGTGCTCGGGAGCCGGGTGACGGCCGTACGTCTGCCGGGCCCCTGTGCGCGTCAGGACCAGGGGCCGGGGGTAGGGCACACGGGACTGGCCCGGGGTGCCCCGGGCAACCGGGCGTGGCGGCGGGCCCGGCTGTGGCGGGGGAGGGTGGCACGTGGAGCGACTCGTGATCCGGGACGTGACGTACCTCGGGGGAAGTACCGGGCCCACCGGCCGACCCGTCCAGGGGCTGCGGCTGGTGCTCGGCGGCTCCGCCGTGGCCGTCCGCGGGCCCGTCCGCCGACTGCTGTCCGTCCCGTGGCGGGCCCTGGACTGGCTCTACGCCCTCACCCTCGACGACGTCGAACGAAAGGGCCGCGGCTGGCGGTTCGAGTTCTCGATGTTCCCGAACTTCGGTCACGCACGTGCGGCCGGTCCGGACGGGAGCATCCTGGGCCTCGGTTCGGGCGACACCACCACCTGGCTGCTCGTGGAGCGTCTGTCCGTGGCGGAGCTGCGGGAACACCTCGCCTCCTGGGCGCTCGCCACGCACCGGGCCGGCGGCCTGCGGCCGGGCGCGTCCGAGCTGCGGGACCCAGGGGATCCGGACGTGTCCGCTCTCGACGTGACGCGGCGGGTGTGGGACTCGGTGAAGGCGGCGCGCCTGGCAGACGAGCCGCCGCGGGATCGCGCGGTGGTATCCCAGCGGCTGTCGCTGGCGGAGCAGTACCGGACGCGGGGCGATCTCGACGGGGCCCTCCTCCTGCTCGGCCCGCTGGCGGACCAGAGCGTGGAGGTCTTCGGCCCGGCGGATGCCGCCACCATCGCGGTACGCAACAACCTCGCGTACGCCCTGGCGGCCGCCGGACACCGCGGCGAGGCCATCGCAGGGTACTGGGGGATTCTCGACGACCTGGCGGCCGCCGACGTCCTGAGCAACCCGGCGGAGATGTTCGCCCGGCAGAACCTCGCCCGGTTGCACGATCCCAACGGGCGGCTCTGACGGGGCGTTGCCGCTGCTCTCCGGCGTACCGGCAAGGCAGTCCGACAAGCCCGTGCCCGGCGGCGTGGGCAATGGTGCCCACAGCGTTACCGGCGTAGTCAGGGGCTTCGCAGGTTACGCGTAGGGGGCCCTGCAAGACGTGCTGGCCCCGTCAGGAGGACGTAGGCCGTCTGCGAGATCAGGGCGTCCGTCGCCGGCGACGCGCTGCCCGCGATGCCCGAGCGCATCAGCGCGCTGCCTTCGAGCAGGGCGATGAAGGCCTCCGCCCGTGCGCGCCGTTCCGGCTCCGGCAGGTCGGGCAGGTGCAGCCGGACCTGCTCGGCCACCAGGTCCGCGTAACGCCCGTAGAAGGCCCGGACGGCCGCGGCGACGGCCTCGTCCCGCGCGGCCAGGGCCCACAGCTCGACGAACACCCGTACCAGGCCGGGGTCGTCCTGCTCGGCGAGGAGCAGGGTGATCACGCGCTCCAGCGGAACCGGCTCCGCCGCCACGTCCCCGCCGCCCAGGCCGGGGGCGACGTCCGCGAGGCGCTCCAGGGAGCGGCTCAGGAGGCGGTCGAGGACCGCGTCGAGGAGGCCGTCGCGCGTGGGGAAGTAGTACTGGAGGTGACCGAGGCGCACCCCGGCGGCCTCGGCCACTGCGCGCAGGGACAGTGCGCCGTGGCCGCCGCCGACGAGCGTGCGCTCGGCGGCGTCGAGGAGGGCGGCACGCCGGGTGGCCCCCTTCGCCGTGCTCACGCGGCAGCCCCCGCGACGGGTCCGGCGGGGTCGCGCGGGGTGACCTCGACCCGTACGCCCGCTGCCTCCAGCGCCGCCGGCACGGTCTGCGGCAGCGGGTGGGATTCGGGGAAGGCGAGGCCGGTCCGCGCCGGCGCGCCGTCGGCGCCGAGGACCCGGCGCAGGCCGAGCAGGGCTCCGACGGCGGTGAGCCGGGCCTGGCCGTGCGGATCGGTGACGGTGGCCAGCAGGGCGCCCAGGGGCCCCTCGACCTCGATGCGCAGGGCGGCGGTGCCGCCGTCCCCGGGGGCGTACAGCAGGCGTCGCCGAACCGGACGCCACCGCTCGCCGCGGGCGCGCCGGAAGAACCCGATGCGGCCCAGGCCGACCAGGGTGGAGGTGGCGGCGGCGCTGCTGAAGCCGATGCGGGTCGTCACGGTGCGGGCGCCGAGGGTGAGCGGCAGCGTGAACTGCTCGGGCGTGTCGATCCTGGCCACCTTGGTGCGGTAATCGCCGATGGTCAGCGTCCGCGCGCCGCTGAGCGGCGCGACTCTCCTGGAGAGTCCGCCTTCGCGCACCTCGAAGTCGACGCCGAGGCGGTCCATGAACTCCACCGAGTCGGCTCCGGCGCGGTCGGCCAGGTCGTAGCGGATGGAGGTCTCCACGCTGTCGGCCCCGCCGAGGCGCTCCGCGAGGGCGGCGGCGACCAGTGGCACCACACCGCCCATCCAGCCCGAGGAGAGCAGCACCGGCGCGCCGGGGCCCGCGTCGGGCCGGCCGAGCGAGGCGAGCGCGGCCGCGCGCTGCACGCGGGACGTCCAGCGCGTCACGTCCACGTACGGGACCCCGCCGGCGAGGGCGGCCCGCAGCACCCGGTCGTCCGGATCGTTGACGACGCCCACCACGGCCCGCACCGCGGCGCGGAACGGCTCCGGGGCGCCGAGGTCCCAGCGCCGCACCTCGGCGCCGATTTCGCGGCACAGGTCCACGGCCCCGGCGGGCGAGCGGCCCGTGAGCAGGAGGGGCCACTGCCCGGCCGCCATGCGGGCCAGTTCCGAGCCCACCGTTCCGTACCCGCCGACGAGGAGCACCGGTCCGGCGGGGTCGTGCACCAGCTGATCGTTGTCCACGGAACGACTATAGGTCACTCGACCTAGAAAACGTCGAGCGACTCCGGCGGCCGTCCCCGAGGCCGCCGACCTGCGGTCCCGCCCGCCGGAGCGGGCGGCGCAGGCGCGGCGGGTCGCGCAAACCCCGCTGAACGGACGGGTCCTGGCCGGGGCCGACCTCCCCGCAGAGGATGCCGAGCAGAGCCATGCCTCGCTCGTCCCGTCGTCGCCGCAGGCGTCCCACGTGGCCGGCGACGACGGCGACGACGGCGAACAGCCCACACGCCACCACCCCCGCGAAGGTGAGCTGCGGAAACACCCAGCCGTAAAAGGTGAGGAAACTCAGCAAGAATCCGACACCGCAGAGGGCGGCGTAAGTGCTGAGCCGGGCCGCTCGGTTGACGGGCGGTCGGGTCTCCTCCATCCCGGCACCGTTGTTCACGCGGTCACCTGCGAGAGCCTGCGACAGCGGGCCGCCAGCAGTCCGGCGGATACCAGCAGTGCCATGGCGAACAGCGTCGCGGCCGTGACGAAGGTCCACACGGGCCACCCGGGGGTGGTGTAGGCCGCCTCGTACGGGGACGCGGCGCAGCTCGTGGTCGAATCGCACACGATGTGCTTGCCCGCCCTCACAACCAGACCCCACAGGGCGCCGTAGAGAGAGATCAGCAGCGCGCCGAGCGTCATGACCGCCGGTACGGCGTACCACCCGCCGTGCGGGCGCCGCCGCCCGGGCGCCGACGGACCGTTCGGATACGCGGGCACCACACGAGCCGGGTCCATCGGACGCATCAAGGGCCTCTCGCGAATCGAGGTCAGGGACCTGCACATCCTTGCCCGTCAACCGGCTGACGGCATGAGTGCGGATACTCAGACGCCCGGGCCCAAGACAGGACGATGGAACCGTCCCACAACCCACGCCCGTCCCTGCCGACAAGCCTGCTTCGTCACAGGACGAGATGGCCCAGGTCGTCAGTAAGGTCGCCGAGCCCACCGGCGATCCGTCGCTGGCCGGGCGGACCCGCTGGGTGTACGGGCTGAGTCGGCCCCTGCGACCGGTCTGGTGGTCTCCGAGAGGTGATCGTGAAGCGGCGGACGGGCGGTGAGGCGTCGGGCCCGGAAGTGGTGGTCGACGCCGTCGCCGCGGCGGACGTTGCGCACGGGCGGCCGGTCAGGAGCCAGGAAGGTCCGACCTGGGAATGCGGCCGAAGAAAACTCCTCGGACTGCAGTTCGGAATGTGGATACGCTTTCGCAGCCAGCCTGTGTGCCGGCCTTCCGCCGGGCCTGACCGGGGACGAATCAGGGGGACGAGATGACCACCACGAAGACCTCAAGCACAGCAGCATCCGCGACCGGCCGGACGCCGGGCGCCTACTTCAGCGACGAGGCGTCCGCGGTGACGAGGGCCGTGCCCGGCGCGACCCGGAGCCTGCCGCGGCCACTGGACACCTTGACCTGGCAGGAGCCCCCCGCCCTGGACGACGCGGACGACGACGCGCGGTGATCGCATGGCACGGGGCGTCACCTCCCGCCGCTCGGCTGGCCCAGACAACCGACCACGCTCAGCGGTTGTGGAAGGCGCCCACCACAAGACGCGGGATCGACTGAGGGGCGGGGATGGTTGTTGCCCCCGTTGGAACTAGTAGGGCCAACCGCCCTGTCGGGTGAGATCCGGGCTGCAGGCTGCTTCTCCTGGGCTGGGCCGGGCTGCGGTGCGGTGCGGTGCGGACGGCTGGATGCGCACGCCAACGCCCGCAGACTCCGACGCCCTCGTCGTCGGGTCAGCGATCGGCCGAGGACCTCCGGGGCCCGCGTGTCACGGCCGCGGGCGCGGGCCAGGCCGCTCTGGCGGTAACGGGGACGGCCGGGCGGTGCCTTGTGGGGGTCGACCGACTCGGGTAAGCAGGAGCGAGATCCTCGGTTCGGTGGATTCACCGAACCGAGGGCGCAACTGAACCACGGCAAAAGGAGCGAGCGGATGCGCCAGCAGAGCAGGGCCGAGGAGAACACCCGGCCCGCCCGCCCGTCGGCTCGTCCGGCGTCCGTGACCGGCGGCCCCTCGGGCCTTCTGGGGCTCCAGGCGAGCGTCGGCAACGCCGCGGTCGTGCAGATGCTGCGGCGCGCAGGCCGACGCGGAGCGGCGGCCGCACCGCACGACCGGCACGGCCCCGGATGCGGCCACGAGCACGAGCAGCAGCCCGAAGTGCCCGCGGTGCAGCGTTCCTCCGTCCACAGCGTGCTGGGCGGCCCGGGCAGGGCGATGGACGACTCGGTCCGTGCGGAGATGGAGTCACGGCTCGGCGCCGACTTCACCGACGTACGGATCCACGACGGCGCCGACGCCCAGGCCTCGGCAGCGGAGATCGGCGCCCGCGCCTACACCTCGGGCAGCCATGTGGTCCTGGGCAGGGGCGGCGGCGACAAGCACACGCTCGCCCATGAACTGACCCACGTCATCCAGCAGCGGCAGGGCCCCGTGGCCGGTACGGACAACGGTCTCGGCCTGCGCGTCAGCGATCCGTCCGACCGCTTCGAGCGCGAGGCGGAGGTGAACGCACGGCGGGCGATGAGCCGGCCGCACCCCCCGCGCACCCGAACCCCCGACGAGCCGCACAGCACCGAAACGCCTCCCGCCGCCACCGTGCAGCGCATGCCCGCCACCCGCCCGACGGTCAACGCCGGCACCGGCGACGAGTGGGAAGCCCACAACACCCCCGGCCGCACCGACGGGATCGTCCTCAGCGGCCACGGCTCCTGGGACCAGGCGAACGGCGAGTTCCGGGTCCCCTCGGGCGTCAAGGTGCACACGTACTGCATGCACGGCAACACCGTCCTCGACGCCAACGGAGCCCGCGTGGAGCAGGGCGACAAGGAGCTGCTGCCGCAACGCATCCGCGACGGCCGCAACACCATGCCCGACTACACGATCCACGCCCCCAGCGGCCTGGACATCCACGGCTCCCCGGTAGCCGTCACCGCCACCGGCGCAGGCTACGACGTCCAACTCGACCCGACCCAGCCCGCCACCGTGACGGTCGCCACCCTGGACGACCCCCAGCTGGCGGGCCGTTCCCTCACGTTCACCCACGACATCCGGCTGTCGACACTCCTGCGCGCGGGCATGGGCAACGTCCACTTCGCGGCGTGCCTGCATCTGGAGATCCCGGGGATGGCGGGCAGGACGCGCAACCAGGCATAGAAGCCCGCTGCTTGAGGGGGAGCGCGCTCCTTGAGGAGGAGAGGGACAGCGCCTTTCGGCCGGCTGTCCGCGAGGTCTTCCGGTCGGTTGGCTGGGTGGTTGTCCGTATCGTCGTCGCCCATGCCGCCGAGTCTCCGGCGCGCGGAGCCCGTGGATCAGGGTCCGTCCGGGGGCGCCCGGAGGCACCCCGGGGGCGCGTCAGGGGCAGAGGGCGGTCCGCGTACCCCGTCAGGGCGCGTCAGCGCGGCAGGGATGCGTACGAGACTCCCGTGAGCTTCTCGGAGGCGGCCCAGAGCTGTTCGCCGGACTTGTCGTCGAGGGTCCACTTGGCCCGCCAGGAGGGGGCGGGCGCACCGCGCCAGCCGAACCGGGGGCCGACGAACGTGTCCGGCCGGACCCCGGGGGCGGTGGCCGCGTACAGGGTGGGCAGGGCGCCCGTGGCGGCGGGCTGCGCGACGATCGCGTTGCCGATCGCGGCCACCCGCGAGTTGAGGCTCGGGCCCTCCAGCCGCGAGGCCCCGGCGTGGAGGTTGCTGGAGGCGTAACCGGGGTGCGCGGCGGCGGCGACGACCGTGGAGCCGGCGGCGGCGAAGCGCCGGGACAGCTCGTGGGTGAAGAGCAGGTTGGCGGACTTGGAGCGCCCGTAGGCGACCCACCGCCGGTAGCCGTGCTCGGACGCCAGGTCGTCGAGGTCGATGTCGCCGAGCACGTGGAAGCCGCTGGACACGTTGACGATCCGGGCCCCCGGAGCGGCCGCCCGCAGCCTCGGCAGGAGCAGCCCGGTCAGGGCGAAGTGCCCGAGGTGGTTGACCCCGAACTGGGTCTCGAACCCGTCGGCGGTCCGCCCGTACGGCAGGGCCATCACGCCGGCGTTGTTGACGAGCAGGTCGAGGGAGGCGTGCTGCTGCCCGAAAGCCTTGGCGAACTCCCGTACGGAGGACAGGTCGGCGAGGTCGAGCTCGGCGAACCGCACCTCAGCCGCGGGCACTTCCGTACGCAGCCGGATCAGGGCCGCCCGCCCCCGCGCGGCACTGCGGCAGGCCAGCACCACCGAGGCTCCGCGCCGTGCGAGTTCCCGGGCGGTGACGTAGCCGATCCCGCTGTTGGCTCCGGTGACGACCGCGGTCCGGCCGGTCTGGACGGGGATGTTCGCGGCGTTCCAGCCGGGCATGGCAGCTCCCTCGCGACGGGCGGATTACCTCTGGTAACTCCCGCAACCCTACTCGGGGCGGGTCGCGGCCGACACCAGCACGTCCCCGGCCGCGACCCGCGCGTAGAGCACGCTCCGGCCCGCCCGCCTCCGCAGGACCAGACCGGCGTCGAGCAGCACCTTCAGCTGTCCGGCCACCGCGCCGAGGCTCAATCCGGTCAGCGCCACCAGCTGCGTGGTCGACTTCGGGCTCTCCAGCAGTACCAGCACCCTGGCCCGGGCCGGACCCAGCAGCCGGACCAGCGCGTGCGGCGCCCCCGCGGCCGGCTGGGCGAGCTGCCCCTCGCACGGGTACACCAGCGCGTGCCGCCGCGAACCCCTCCACGACACCCACCCGTGGCCCGGCGTGACCGGTACGAAGACCAGCCCGGCCTCCCCCGACAGCTCGCGCGGCGGCCGGCGCTGGAGGTTGATCCGCAGCCGGCCCCCGCCGAGCCAGGCCATGCCCGGCCGCATCCCGGACAGCGCCGCCGACCATCCCCCCAGGCTCAACTGCCGGGTCCGCACCAGGACATCCGCCTCGCAGACCCGCCGGCGGCGCTCCCAGTCCGGGAGCACGGTCTCCGTCCAGACCCATTCCAGCAGCTCGGCCGTGCGCGGCCCGAGCCCCCGGGCCCGGTGGAGCGACTCGGGCAGCCGGGACGCGGCCCGCAGGTCCGTCCTCACCACGGCGTCGGGGTGGCGCGCACCGCCGCCAGCTCCTCCTCGAAGGGGCGGCCGTCCGGGGGCGGGGTGAGGAACCCGGCGAGCCACTGCCGCCCGAGGGCCGCCCGTACCAGGTCGGCGTCGAGCGGCCGGCCCGCCAGCCGGGCCCGGTAGCCGGGCAGCCGCTCCGCGAGCCACGCCCGGTCCCCCGGATGCCCCGCCGTACGCCGCTCCAACGCCATCAGCGCCGCCGTGGTCTCCGCGAGCGCCGACACCACGAACCGACTCCCGGCCAACGCGTCCGCGTCAACCCGCCACCACCCCACAACCCCTACCCCTCCCCACCAGTCCCGCGAGCACGCAACCCACGGGACCGCAGCCGAAGCCCAATCCTCCACCCGCGCCGCCCACCACCCACCCGCCGACGCTTGAGGCGCGGGCCCCGGGGCGGAGCCCCGAACCTCGACCCGCACCACCTTCCTGAGCCGCACCCCCCTCCAGCCCCGCCGACGCTTGAGGCGCGGGCCCCGGGGCGGAGCCCCGAACCTCGACCCGCACCACCTTCCTGAGCCGCACCCCCCTCCAGCCCCGCCGGCGTTTGAGGCGCGGGGCCCGGGGCGGGGCCCCGCGCCCCCGCCCGGCCGGCCCCCCCCCCCCCGGGCCGGGCGGGCGCGGCGCGGCCCCGGCGC
>NZ_JBHXRU010000117.1:10002-18190 GCF_042716255.1 Streptomyces sp. NPDC058662
GCGGGTCCCTCCCCCGCGGGCGCCGGGGGCGGCCCCCCGCTACCCCGCCGCGCCTCCCGCCCCCCACCGGGCCCGGCCGCCGGCCGCCGGCACCGGCACCGGCACCCGGAGTTTCGCTCCCACCCGAAACAGTGGGCCGCCCCCCGCCACCGCCCCAAGACTCCCCCCATGCCCAGGACCTACCGCTCCCTCACCCGCACCTCCGAGTTCACCCCCTTCCTCGCCGCGGCAGCGCTCCGCACCACCGCCTCCACCATCGGCGGCCTCGCCCTCGCCGTCCTCCTCTACGAGCGCACCAGCAGCCCCCTGCTCGCCGCGCTCGGCATGTTCGGCCCCTCCCTCGCCCAAGTCCTCGGCGCCACCGTCCTGATGTCCGCCGCCGACGCCGTGCCGCCGCGCGCGGCACTGACCGCCCTCGCCGCGTTCGCCTCCCTCGGCACCGCGCTGGTCGCCGCCCCCGCGCTCCCGCTGTGGGCCGTGTTCGCGGTGCTGCTGGGCCAGGGCCTCGCCGACTCCCTCGCGGGCGGGGTCCGGTACGGGCTGCTCACCGAGATCCTGCCGCCCGGGGACTACCTCCTGGGCCGTTCGCTGCTCGCCGTCTGCGGCGGCGTCACCCAGATCGCCGGCTTCGCCACCGGCGGCCTGCTGCTGGCCGCTCTCTCCCCGCGCGGCGCGCTGTCGGTCGCCGCCGGCCTCGGACTCGCCGGCGCGCTCACCGTCCGGTTCGGGCTGCGCAACCGGCCGCCGCGGGCGAGCGGACGGCCCTCACCGGCGCGGACCTGGCACACCAATGTCCTGCTGCTGTCCGACCCCACCCGACGGACCCTGTACCTCGCCCTGTGGGTGCCCAACGGCCTCATCGTCGGGTGCGAGTCGCTGTTCGTCCCGTACGACCCGGCGCACGCCGGCCTGCTCTTCGGCTGCGCCGCCGCCGGCATGCTCGTCGGCGACACCCTCGCCGGGCGCTGGCTGCCCGCCCGGTCGCGGGCCCGGCTCGCGGGCCCGCTGCGGCTGCTGCTCGCCGTGCCGTACCTGGTGTTCGCGACGGAGCCGGGGCCGCTCGTCGCCGTCGTGGCCGTGACCGTCGCCTCCGTCGGGTACTCGGCCGGCCTGCTGATGCAGGAACGCCTGGTCGAGCTGCTGCCGCCGGGCACCCAGGGCCAGGCCCTCGGCCTGCACTCGGCCGGGCTGCTGGCCCTGCAGGGCCTCTGCGCGGTGCTCGCCGGGACGATCGCCCAGTACTCCTCCCCGGCCGTCGCGATCACGGCGCTGGCCGGTGCCTCCGTCCTGGTCACCCTGGCACTGGGGCCCGGCCTGCGCCCCAGTAGGCTGCGGGTCCGCCCCCCGCATTCCCCTTCTCCCGTTCCCCGAGGTACCGCGCAGTGAGCTCCGCACCGCCCCCCATCCCCGTGACGGTCGTCGGCGTCGGCGCCGACGGCTGGGCCGGGCTCGCCGCCGCCGCGCGGTCCGCGCTGGCCTCGGCCGAGGTGCTGATCGGCGGCCCGCGCCAACTGGACCTGCTGCCCGCCGGCGACTGCCCCGGTGAGCGGGTGTCCTGGCCGAGCCCGCTGCTGCCGGCCGTACCGAAGCTGATGGGCGAGCACGCCGGACGCCGGATCGCCGTACTGGCCAGCGGCGACCCGATGTTCTACGGGATCGGCCGGGCGCTGGCCCGGGAGGTCGGTCCGGCCTCCCTGCTCGTCCACCCGCACCCCTCGTCGGTCTCGTACGCCTGCGCCCGCCTGGGCTGGCCGGTGGAGGACACCGAGGTGGTCACGGTGGTCGGCCGCCCGGTCGCCCGCCTCTCGGCCGCCCTGTACGACGGGCGGCGGGTGCTCGTGCTGAGCGCGGGCGCGGGCTCTCCCGCCGAGATCGCCGCCCTGCTCCGCGAGCGCGGCTTCGGGCCGAGCCGGATGCGGGTGCTGGAGCAGCTCGGGTCCGAGCGCGAGGAGGCGTACGAGGGTGTGGCGGACGGCTGGGACCGCGCCCCCGGGGATCCGCTGAACGTGGTCGCCGTGGAGTGCGTACGGGATCCCGCCGCGGGTCCGCCGCGCCTCGGCGCCACGCCGGGCCTGCCGGACACCGCGTACGAGCACGACGGGCAGCTCACCAAGCGCCATGTGCGGGCCGCCACCCTGTGCGCGCTGGCGCCGGCCCCCGGCGAGCTGCTGTGGGACATCGGCGGCGGCTCCGGCTCCATCGGCATCGAGTGGATGCGTACGCACCCCTCCTGCCGGGCGGCGACCGTGGAGCGCGTACCGGACCGGGCCGCGCGGATCGGCCGCAACGCGGCGGCGCTCGGTGTCCCGGGCCTGCGCGTGGTCGTCGGCGCGGCGCCGGCGGCGCTCGCCGGACTCCCGGCCCCCGACGCCGTGTTCATCGGCGGCGGGCTGACCGCCCCGGGACTGCTGGACGCGGCCTGGGACGCCCTGGGCCCGGGCGGCAGACTCGTGGTCAACACCGTGACCCTGGAATCGGAAGCGGTGCTCGCCGAGCGCTACCGGCGCCACGGCGGCGAGCTGGTCAAACTCGCCGTCGCGCATGCCGTGCCGGTCGGCGGTTTCACGGGCTGGCGGCAGGCCATGCCGGTCACCCAGTGGTCAGTGACGAAGGAGAACAACCAGACATGACCGTGTACTTCATCGGCGCGGGCCCCGGCGCCGCCGACCTGATCACGGTGCGCGGTGCCCGGACCCTGGCCGCCGCCCCGGTCTGCCTGTACGCGGGCAGCCTCGTGCCGCGCGAACTGCTGGAGCAGTGCCCGGCGGACGCGCGCCTCGTCGACACCGCGCTGCTGAACCTGGACGAGATCGTCGCCGAGTGCGTACGGGCCCACGCCGCGGGCCAGGACGTGGCGCGGCTGCACTCGGGCGACCCGTCGATCTTCAGCGCGGTGGCGGAGCAGATGCGGCGGCTCGACGCGGCCGGCATCCCGTACGAGGTCGTCCCCGGCGTCCCGGCGTTCGCCGCGGCGGCGGCCGCGCTGAAGCGGGAGCTGACCGTGCCCACCGTCGGGCAGACCGTGATCCTGACCCGGATCGCACAGCAGGCCACGCCCATGCCGCCCGGCGAGGACCTGGCCACCCTGGGCCGCAGCGGCGCGCTGCTGGTGCTGCACCTGGCCACCCGCTACGTGGACCGGGTGGTGGACGAACTGCTGCCGCACTACGGGGCCCAGTGCCCGGCGGCGGTGGTGGCGATGGCCAGCCGGCCCGACGAACTGGTCCTGCGCGGCACACTGAGCGACATCGCCGCCCAGGTGAAGGAGGCGGGTCTGGTCCGCACCGCCGTCATCCTGGTGGGCCGCACGCTGGGAGCCGAGCAGTTCCGGGACAGCCACCTGTACTCCCCCGAGCGCGACCGGCATGCCTGCTGAACCGGCCTCCGGCCGCGGCGCCCCCGGCGGGGATCCGGACGCGGGCGGGGACGCCCCCGGCGGGCACGTCCTGATCCTGGGCGGCACGACGGAGGCCCGTCGCCTGGCGGCGGCCCTGACCGGCGCGGCCCTGACCGGCGCGGCCCCGGCCGCGGACCCGGCCGCAGACCCGGCGGCGGTCGCGCACCGGGTCCCGGCCCCGGTCGCGCGCCCTGCCGCGGCCCCGGCGGGTCCCGCGGTGGCGCGCCCCTGGCCGCCGCCCCGCGTGACGACCTCCCTCGCCGGCCGGGTGGCCGACCCCGCGCTGCCGCCGGGCGAGACCCGGATCGGCGGCTTCGGCGGACCCGCCGGCCTGGCCGCGTGGATCGCCGCGCACCGGGTCACCCGCCTCGTCGACGCCACCCACCCCTTCGCGGAGCGGATGAGCTTCAACGCGGCCGAGGCGGCGGCCCGCACCGGGGTCCCGCTGCTCGCGCTGCGCCGCCCGGGCTGGACCCGGGGGCCGGGCGACGACTGGCGGTTCGTCGACTCCCTCGCCGAGGCGGCCGAGCTGCTCCCCTCCCTCGGCGGCCGGGTGTTCCTGACCACCGGCCGGATGGGCCTGCACACCTTCGCGCACCTCACCGAGACCTGCTTCCTGGTCCGTTCGGTGGACCCGCCGCAGGGTGCCGTGCCGCCGCGCCTGGACGTCCTGCTGGCGCGCGGCCCGTTCACCCTCCGCGACGAACGGGAGCTGCTCGCCCGGCACCGCGTCGACGTCCTCGTGACCAAGGACAGCGGCGGCTCGGCAACCGCCCCGAAACTGGCAGCGGCCCGCGAGGCGGGCATCCCGGTCCTCGTGGTCCGCCGGCCGGCGGTCCCGGAGGGCGTACCGGAGGCCGGCACCGTGGCCGGCGCCCTGGACTGGCTCGGATACCCCGCCTGACGCGCGAACGCCCGGGGCGGCCCGCCCCGGGCGTTCGCCTGCGACCCGGAACCTCAGCCGTAACGGCGCGGCGTCCAGGCGATCCTCGTACCGTCGGCCCGCTCGGTGACCTGGGTCTGCGAGGAGCCGATCAGCAGGATCGTGCGCATGTCGACCTCGGACGGCTCCAGTTCGGCGAGCGTCACGACGCGCACCGACTGCTGCGGCCCGCCCACGTCCCGGGCGACGACCACCGGCGTCCGCGGCGAGCGCAGTTCCAGCAGCAGCTCGCGGGCCTGCGCGACCTGCCAGGTACGGCTGGCGGACCCGGGGTTGTACAGGGCGAGCACCAGGTCGGCCGCCGCGGCCGCGCGCAGCCGCTCGGCGATGACCTCCCACGGCTTGAGCCGGTCCGAGAGGGAGATGGTGGCGTAGTCGTGGCCGAGCGGGGCGCCGGCCGCGGCAGCGGCCGCGTTGGCCGCGGTCACGCCCGGCAGGACCCGTACCGGGACACCCTTGTACTCGTCCTGCCCGGCTACTTCGAGGACCGCGGTGGCCATGGCGAACACCCCGGGGTCGCCGCCCGACACCACGGCCACCCGCAGGCCGCGGCGGGCGAGGTCGAGGGCGAACTCGGCGCGCTCGGACTCGACCTTGTTGTCCGAGCCGTGCCGGACCTGCCCCGGCTTCACCGGCACTCGGTCCAGGTACGTGGTGTAGCCGACGAGCACCTCGGCGTCGGCCAGTGCCCGCCGGGTCTGCGGGGTGAGCCACAGCGGACCGGCCGGACCGGTGCCGACGACGACGACCTCGCCGGGGCCGGAGGGCACGCTGCCCGGATTGCCGATCCGGCTGGGGACGACGGCGACGGCGAAGTAGGGGACGCTGTCCGCGTCGGTGTCGGCGAGCCGTCCGGTGCGCTCCCCCGCCATCGTCGCGCGCTCGACGTACCGGGCCTCCGCGAGCCGGCCGCTGCTCTCCATCGCGCCGCGCACGGCGGGGAAGGTGCGGCCCAGCTTCATCACGACCGCCGAGTCGGTGGCGGCGAGGCGGGCGGTGAGCTCCTCCTCGGGCAGGGTGCCGGGGAGGATGGTCAGTACCTCCTCGCCCTCCACGAGCGGGGTGCCGAGCCGGGCCGCGGCGGCGCTCACCGAGGTGACACCGGGGACGACCTCGGTCTCGTACCGGTCCGCGAGCCGCTTGTGCATGTGCATGTACGAGCTGTAGAAGAGCGGGTCCCCCTCGGCGAGCACGGCGACGGTCCGGCCGGCGTCCAGGTGGACGGCCAGCCGGGCGGCGGCGGACTCGTAGAACTCCTCCATGGCGCCCTGGTAGCCGCCGGGGTGGTCGGTGGTCTCGGTGGTGACCGGGTAGACCAGCGGCTCCTCGACATGGTCGGCGCGCAGGTGCTTCGCGGCGATCGAGCGGGCGATGGACCGGCCGTGCCGGGCGCTGTGGTAGGCGACGACGTCCGCCTCGGCGATCACCTCGACGGCGCGCAGGGTCATCAGCGAGGGATCGCCGGGGCCGAGCCCGACCCCGTACAGACGGCCCTTGGCGGAGGCGGTGGCGGAGGTGGCGGATGCCGTGTCAGTGGCGGTGGCGGCGGCCGCGCCGTCGGTGCCGTCGGCCAGGCTCTGGACGGTGCTCATTCGGCCACGCTCGCGATCGCGTTCACGGCGGCGGCGGCGATGGCGCTGCCGCCGCGCCGGCCGCGCACGACCAGGTGGTCGAGCCCGGAGGGGTGCGCGGCGAGGGCGTCCTTGGACTCCGCGGCGCCGATGAAGCCCACGGGCACGCCGATGACGGCGGCGGGGCGCGGGGCGCCCTCCTCGATCATCTCCAGCAGCCGGAACAGCGCGGTCGGCGCGTTGCCGACGGCGATCACAGAACCCTCCAACAGGCCGCGGTCGCGCCATACTTCGAGGGCGGCGGCGCTACGGGTGGTGCCCATCCTCGCGGCCAGTTCCGGCACCGCCGGGTCGGAGAGCGTGCAGATCACCTCGTTGTCGGCGGGCAGCCGCTTGCGGGTGACCCCGCTGGCGACCATCTGCACGTCGCACAGGATCGGCGCGCCCGCCTCCAGGGCGGCGCGGGCCCGCAGCACCACCTCGGGCGTGTACCCGAGGTCCTGCGGGAGGTCGGTCATCCCGCAGGCGTGAATCATGCGTACCGCGACCTGCGCGACGGAGGCGGGCAGCCCGGAGAGGTCCGCCTCGGCGCGGATCGTGGCAAAGGACTGGCGGTAGATCGCGGCGCCGTCCTTCTCGTACTCGAACACGGTGTACTCGCTCATTTCTTCACTGCGTCTACGGACGGTGCTTCTGGTACTGCTACTGCATCTACTTCGTCTGCTTCGTCTGCTTCATCGGAAGGGGATCGGAGTTCGCGGGCGGCCGCGAGGGCGGCCGCGAGGCCGGTTTCGTACGCCACGGCCCGTCCGTGGACGGACAGCCCGTAGCCGGATCCGGTGGCGACGAGGTCCACCCATGCCGTCCCCTGCGGATGCCCGCAGCGGCGCTCGCAACCGGACCAGTGCACGGGCAGGGCCCCCCGCGCCGCCTCGACGACGGCGCTCGCGTCGGCCCGTACGTCGGCGAGCGCCTTGGCGCAACCGGGGCGCCCCGTACAGGCGGTGACGCCCTGCCAGGGGCCGTCGGGGTCCACGACGAGCCCGGCGGCGCGCAACCGGGCGGGGCCGTCGAACGGCCCCGTGACGGGCGCGTTCGGGATGACCACCGTGCGCCACGGAGTGACGCGCATCCCGCGGCCGCCCTGCTCGGCGACCTGTACGAGCGCCTGCCACTGGCCGGTACTGAGCCGGCCGAGCGGGGGCAGTACGCACAGCGGCATACGCCCCTCGGCGCCCGTACCCGTACCCGTACCCCACGGCATCGGGGCGGGTGCGTAGGGCCACCGCACCGCGGGCACCCGCTCGGCGGCGATGCCGGCGGCGGCGAGCCTGGCGCGGAACTCCTCCTCGTCCAGGGCGTGCCCGTCGGGGAGTTCACGCACCCGCCAGGCGCGGGTGCCGGCCGCTTCGGCGGCGTCGAGGAAGTACTCGGCGGCGAGCAGCGCCGCCGCCGGCGCGTCCGTCCCGCCCACGGCCACGGCGCCGGAGGCCGCCCCCAGCCGCACCAGGGCCCCGCCGTCCTGACGCCCGAGCACGGTCACGTCCGCCCCCAGCGCGACCACGTCCCCGCGCCCGTCGTCGAAGGCGAACAGGAACCGCCCGGACAACGCGGCGACGCGCGCACCGGCACACAGCAGCCGGTCCAACTCCCGTACCCACGGCATCACATCGGGCCGCACGGAAGCGGCCTCCGGCCGCACGGGGTCGGGCTCGCCCGACAACGGGGTGGCGACGATGTTCCGCACGCGCTCGTGGCTGGGCGCGGGCAGCAACCCGGCGGCGTGGAGCAGCTCCGCCAGACCGGCACCGCAGCCTTCGCCCAGGCCGCGCACCTGCACGTTGCCGCGCGAGGTGAGTTCGAGGTGGCCGTCCCCGAAGCGGTCGGCGGCGAGTCCCAGCACGGAGGCCTGGTGGGAGCTCAGCTCGCCGCCCGGGATCCGCACCCGCGCGAGGTACCCGTCGTCAGCCGCGTGCAGGCGCAGCGCGCCGGGGCAGGCGTCACCGCGTTCCCGTATGACGGGTTCGTCCCGCGATGCGGCGGAGGGGGGCTGGGGCATGGCGGCGAGCATACCCACGATTCCCCACCCCCGACCTGTGTCCGTCGCCACCCCCACCAGCCCAATCCGTCCCACCGCCCCGATTCAGCCCCACCAGCCCAATCCACCCCCACCGCCCCGATCCAGCCCCACCAGCCCAATCCACCCCCACCGCCCCGATCCAGCCCCACCAGCCCAATCCACCCCCACCGCCCCGATCCAGCCCCACCAGCCCAATC
>NZ_JBHXRU010000118.1:0-17531 GCF_042716255.1 Streptomyces sp. NPDC058662
GGCGCGCACCGCCGTACGGTTCCTGCGGGAGCGGCGGCGGGGCTGGGTTGGGCACGGTGGGGCTGAGGGGGGTGGGGTGGGGGTCGGCACAATGGGGGGTATGGAATTCACCGTCGGCTTCGACCTCGACATGACCCTCATCGACTCCCGCCCCGGGATCAGGGCCGCGTACCGGGCCCTGTCGGCCGAGACGGGTATGTACATCGACGCCGACGCGGCCGTCACGCGGCTCGGTCCGCCGCTGGAGGAGGAGCTCGCGCGCTGGTTCCCGCAGGCCGGGATCGAGGCCGTCGCGGACCGCTACCGGGAGATCTACCCGACCCACGCCATCGGGCCGACCCCGGCGATGCCGGGCGCCCGCGAGGCGATCGAGGCCGTCCGGGAACTCGGCGGCCGGGCGATCGTGGTCACGGCCAAGCACGAGCCGAACGCCCGGCTGCACCTGTCGCACCTGGGCATCGAGCCGGACGCGGTGATCGGCTGGCTGTGGGCGGAGGCCAAGGCGGGCGCCCTGCGCGAGCACGGGGCGCAGGTCTACGTCGGCGACCACGTCGGCGACGTACGCGGTGCCCGCGCGGCCGGCGCGCTGTCGGTGGTCGTGCCGACGGGCCCGTGCCCGGAGCCGGAGCTGCGCGCGGCGGGCGCGGACGTGGTGCTGGCCGACCTCACCGCGCTGCCGGAGTGGCTCGCGGACTACGTGGCGGCCCGGACGATCTGACCCCGCCGCCCTCGGGGCCGGAGGCCGGGGCCCCGGGGCTACCCCCGCGGCGCCTGTGAGGCGCGGGCCGCCCGGCGCTGCGCCGCGGCGGAGCGGAGCACGCCCGCCGCGGAGATGGCGAAGCCGACGCCCATCAGCATGCACACGGCCCACGCGTACGACGGGAACGGGTCGACGTCGAGGAACAGCGGGGCCATCGTCGCGAGCGTGGCCACGGCGCCGGCGATGAACACGATGCCGCCGGCCTTCACGAGCGCGTCGCCGGGCCGCGCTTCGTCGGAATGAGGAGTAACAGTCACTCCACCAGGGTAGTTCCCTGGCCGAAGCAGCCGACGGCGAAGGACCGGGTATCGACTTGTCCCCCGGCCCGCGGCCATTAGCCTTGAGGCGGCGGGTCACACATGGCCCGCTGCGCTGTTGTCCGGACCCGTTCGCGGAGTTCCGGGCCCCCGACGAGCACAAGGACAGAGGACGGACGTGCCTACCGGCAAGGTCAAGTGGTTCAACAGTGAGAAGGGCTTCGGCTTTCTCTCCCGCGACGACGGCGGCGACGTCTTCGTCCACTCGTCGGTGCTCCCTGCCGGGGTCGACGCCCTCAAGCCGGGCCAGCGCGTCGAGTTCGGCGTCGTCGCCGGGCAGCGCGGCGACCAGGCACTCTCGGTGACGGTACTGGACCCGGCGCCGTCCGTCGCGGCGGCGCAGCGGCGCAAGCCCGACGAGCTCGCGTCGATCGTGCAGGACCTCACGACCCTGCTGGAGAACATCACGCCGATGCTGGAGCGGGGCCGCTACCCCGACAGGGTGCACGGCGGGAAGATCGCCGGCCTGCTGCGCGCGGTGGCCGACCAGCTCGACGTCTGACGCCCGGGCAGACCCGTACGACCCGTACGCCACCTGCGCCCCGCCGCTCCCAGGAGCGGCGGGGCGCGGTCGTCCGTGCCCCGCGAGGGGCTACGGGAAGTCGAGCGCGCCGGGCGCGATGGCCGGTACCAGTCCCTCGGCGGCCGCCCGCGTGAGCAGACCGCGCACCGCCGCGTAGCCCGCCTCGCCGAGGTCGGCGGTGAACTCGTTGACGTACAGCCCGATGTGCTGGTCGGCGACCGCCGGGTCCAGCTCCTGGGCGTGGGCGCGTACGTACGGGCGGGACGCCTCGGGGTCGTCCCAGGCCATCCGGACCGACGTACGGGCCGAGTCGGCCAGTGCGCGCAGCCGGTCCGGGCCCAGCGAGCGCTTGGCGATGATCGCGCCGAGGGGGATCGGCAGACCCGTCGTGGACTCCCAGTGCTCGCCCATGTCGGCGAGGCGGTGCAGCCCGTAGTCCTGGTAGGTGAACCGGGCCTCGTGGATGACCAGTCCGGCGTCCACGCGCCCGTCGCGCACGGCCGGCATGATCTCGTGGAACGGCATCACCACCACCTTGCCGACGCCCTCGGGCAGCACGTCCGCCGCCCAGAGCCGGAACAGCAGGTAGGCGGTGGAGCGTTCGCTCGGCACGGCGACCGTGCGGCCCGCCAGGTCCAGTCCCGGCTCCCGTGACAGCACCAGGGGCCCGCAGCCGCGGCCCAGCGCGCCGCCGCAGGGGAGCAGCGCGTACTCCTCCAGCACCCACGGCAGGACGGCGTACGACACCTTGAGCACGTCCAGCTCGCCGCGCTCGGCCATGCCGTTGGTGAGGTCGATGTCGGCGAAGGTGACGTCGAGCGCGGGCGCGTCCGGGACGCGGCCGTGCGCCCACGCGTCGAAGACGAAGGTGTCGTTCGGGCAGGGCGAGTAGGCGATCCGCAGCGGTTCCCGCGGACTCCGCGGGTCCTGCGGCGCTTGTGCCGCCCGCGGCTGAAGCGGGTCGCGGTCGGCGGTGTCACCGGTGCTCATGGCGTTCTCCCCAGTTCGCGAGTACGGGGCCCAGCGCGCGGAAGCCGTCGGCGAGGGCCGCCAGGGCGTCCCCGATCCGCCAGGCGGCGCGGTCGCGCGGGCCCACGGCGTTGGACACGGCGCGGATCTCCAGTACGGGCAGCCCGTGCGCGGCGGCCGCCTCCGCGACCCCGAAGCCCTCCATGGCCTCGGCCCCCGCCAACGGGTGCCGGGCGGCGAGCTCGGCGGCCCGGTCGGCGGTACCGGTCACGGTGGACACGGTCAGTACGGGTGCGAGCAGGGCCCCGGTGGCCTCGGCGGCGTAGGCGGCCAGCTCGGCGGGCGGCAGGTGCACGGTGCGGCCGAAGCCGAGCTCCCGTACGTCGGCGAAACCGCCGGGGGTCTCGGCGCCCAGGTCGGCGGCGACGATCGCGTCGGCGACCACCAGGGAGCCGAGGGGGGCGGCGGGCCGGAACCCGCCGCCGATTCCGGCGGACACGACGAGCGAGTAGGGGGCGAGGGCCAGGGCGGTGGCGGTCCCGGCGGCGGCGGCCGCCGGCCCGACGCCCGCGACGAGTACGTCGAAGGCGATACCCGGGAGGTCCCGGCGGGTGACGGGGTAGCCGTTCCCGGACGGCGTCCGGGGACGGCCCGGGGGCAGGGTGCGCGGCTCAGGACCGGGAGCGTCCGGATGAGGGGTCGGGCCGGTCAGCGCGCTGATGACGGAGTCTGCCTCCGCCGCCACCGCGGTCACGACGAGCACGCGCACCGGGGCCGCCGGCTACTTGAGCTTGAGGTTGAAGCTCCAGACGGCGAGGGGCTTGCCGTCCTCGCCGACCTGGACGAAGGCCAGCTTCTTGGAGGCCGGGGCCTCGCCCTGGCCGCCTGTCGCGAAGACGTCGGCGCCCGGGAAGCTGCGGTAGGTGTTGGACGACGGCTCGGTGATCGGCTGCCCGTCCAGGATCGCCTGCCACTTCTTGCCGTCCTCGACGACATCGGGCTCGACACCGAGGCGGAGGGTGTCGCCGCGGGTGTAGTCGACGGTCTTGGCGGCCTTGAGTTCGGTGAGGCACTCCTGGACCTTCTCCACGGAGAGCTCCTTGCCGTCGTGGCAGGCGGCCTCGGCGGACACCGACTCGGTGCCGACCGTCACGGTCGCCAGCGGTGTCGGCTTGTCGCAGGCGGAGAGGAGGAGGAGGCCGGCGGACACGGCTCCGAGGGCCGCGACGCTGCGGCGGGCCCTACCCGAGAAAAGCGGTGCGGTCATGAGCCGAAGGCTATCGGGCCGGTGGGCCGCGCCGCCGCACGGGGTCCTTCTGCCGGGTGCGGCGCGGCGTATCGGCTGCGCCGGGCTCGCGGGGGTCCTACGGTGCGGCGGCGTTGCCGGGGCGCTGCCCCGGGCCCCGCGCCTCAATCGCCGGCGGGGCTGGATGTGCGGGCCGGGTCTGGGGGGTCAGGCGACGCGGGGGTGGGTGGGGCGGGGGTGGGGGGAGGAGAGGAGGCCGCGGAGGGCCATCGTGGTGCCGAGGGCGACCATGGCGGCCGCGACGGCCATGCCCAGGACGCCGTTCAGCGGCAGGGCGATGCCGATCGCGCCGCCCAGGACCCACGCCACCTGGAGCAGCGTCTCCGAGCGGGCGAAGGCCGAGGTGCGCACGGACTCCGGGACGTCCCGCTGGATCATCGCGTCCAGGGAGAGCTTCGCCAGCGCCTGGCAGAAGCCGGCCGTCGCCCCCAGGACGGCCATGAACAGCCCGCTGAAGAACACCGCCGCGAGCACCGCCACGCCCAGCGTGAGGCTCAGCACCGCCGCGATGATCGCCTCCGGCGCCCGCGCCCGCAGCCACGCCCCCACCGCCGTGCCGCACGCGTTGCCCACGCCCGCCGAGACGCCCACGATGCCCAGCGACACCGCCGCGCTCTGCCCGGCCATCGGATGGTCCCGCAGCAGGAACGCCAGGAAGAAGATGAGGAATCCGGACAGGGCGCGCATCGAGGCGTTGGCGAGCAGTCCGCACAGCACGGACGGGCCGACCGTGCGCAACCCCGGCTTCGGGGAGTGGGCCTCGTGCGTGGACAGGCGGGCCCGCCGCTCGCCCTTGGCCTCGTCCACCTTGTGCGGCAGCGTGAACGCGGCGAACGTGCCGCACACGAAGATCACGCAGGCCCCGTACAGCGGCCACGGCGGGCCGATCGTGTGCAGTCCGGCGGCCACTGGCGCCGCCGCGCCCGTGGCCAGCAGACCGGCCAGCGTCACCCGTGAGTTCGCCTTGACGAGTGAGAACCGCGGCGGCAGCAGTCTCGGCACCACCGCGCTGCGCACCACCCCGTACGCCTTCGAGGCGACCAGGACGCCCAGCGCCGCCGGGTACAGCTCCAGCCCGCCCGTGGCCACCGCGCCGGACATCATCACCGCCAGCAGTGCCCGGGCGAGCATCGCGGCCGCCATCGCGGCGCGCCGTCCGTGCGGCAGCCGGTCCAGCAGCGGGCCGATCACCGGGGCCAGCAGGGTGAAGGGCGCCATCGTGATCGCCAGGTACAGGGCCACCCGGCCGCGGGCCTCGTCCGTGGGGACGGAGAAGAACACCGTCGAGGCCAGCGCGACCGTGATCATCACATCGCCGGCGCCGTTGATCGCGTGCAGCTCGATCAGCTTCCCGAGCCCCGACTCGCCGGCCCCGTGCGCGTGCGTGGCCCGCCGGATCCCGCGCGCCGTGCCCGTGATGGGCAGGTGGAGGGCACGCCCGACAGCTCGGCCGGCCCGCCTGGCCGGTCCCGAGCCGTCGACGGACGACCGTACGGGTGCCACCTCGCCATAGTGCCCCACAGGGCCCTCTTGGACCCCTCCCGGCGCGTCGCGGGCCCCGGCAGGGCCCCGGCGGGCGGCCCTCCGGGCGCGGGCTTGTCCGCGAATCGGACCTTGCATGTGGGCCGAAGGCGTCGGAGGAGGTAGCGTGCGTAGCGCGCCACCGGCGGTTGCTCTTGGCCGCGCGCCTCTTCGTGATCCCGCAGAATGGAATCGCAGGAAGGTGCGCCCGAGGCCGATCGGGTGCGGACGTCGACGCGGCCCTCTGGTCCGCTCCGCCCGCGCCACGTACGGACAGCACCGACGGGTCGTTGAGGACGACAGTACGGACGGCGCACACGTGAGACGGCGTAGGAGAGAACGAGACCAGTGAGTGCTGCGACGACGCGAAGCCGTACCCCGCGTACCCCCGACCGCCTGTGCGTGGAGGCGGTAGAACTCGCCCGCGCGGCGGCCGAGGAGGCCGCGTTCCCCGGAGTGGTGGGTGAACACGTCTCCGCCGTGGCGGAGGGCGACCGTGTCGTCACGCACTTCTTCGAGTGCAAGGAACCGGGCTACCGGGGCTGGCGCTGGGCCGTCACCGTGACCCGCGCCTCCCGCGCGAAGAACATCACGCTCGACGAAACGGTGCTGCTGCCCGGCGACGACGCGCTCCTGGCCCCCGAGTGGGTGCCGTGGAGCGAGCGCCTGCGCCCCGGCGACATG
The DNA here is from genome assembly GCF_042716255.1 of Streptomyces sp. NPDC058662. Lineage (NCBI taxonomy): Bacteria > Bacillati > Actinomycetota > Actinomycetes > Kitasatosporales > Streptomycetaceae > Streptomyces > Streptomyces sp. NPDC058662. The sequence continues at coordinate 6,081 of NZ_JBHXRU010000118.1, forward strand.
GGGCCCGGCGACCTGCTGCCCACCGACGCCGAGGACCTGCGGCTGGAGCCGGGCTGGTCGGGCGAGGACGCGCCGCCGCCGAACTCGGTGGTCTCCCCCGAGATGGCCGAACTGGTCGAGGCGGAGGACGCGGACGTCACCGACCGCGCGGTGGTTCCGGTGCGGGGGTCCATCACCTCCGTGGCGGAGGAGCTCGGCATGCGGCGCGCGCGGGTGCTCTCGCGGTACGGGCTGCACAGTGCGGCCGACCGGTGGGACGAGTCGTTCGGCGCGAAGACCCCGATGGCGCAGGCCGCCCCGGCGTCGTGCGTGTCCTGCGGCTTCCTGGTCGCGATCGGGGGGTCGCTCGGGCAGGCCTTCGGAGTCTGCGCGAACGAGTTCGGGCCCGCGGACGGCCGCCTCGTCTCCCTCTCGTACGGATGCGGCGGGCACTCGGAGGCTGCGGTCATGCCGAAGCCGCCGAGGCCGGCGCCGCCGGTGCTCGACTCGATGGCGTCGGACGAGTTTCTCCTGCGCCCGTCCCCCGACACCGGCTCGGTCCCCGCGACGGACCTGCGGTCCGCCGACCTGGGCCACTCCTGACCCCCGGGCCACTCCCGGCCCCCGGGCACTGACCCCCGGGCCACTCCTGGCCCCTGGGCCACTCCCGGCCCCCGGGTCACTCCGGTGCCGCCCGCGGGCGGCTACCGGGGGGTGCGGCGGCGGAACAGGCGTTTGGCGGCGAAGACGGCGGCCAGACCGCCGGCGAGGACCAGCGCGCCCTTGCCGAAGGATCCCGGCTCCGGCGCCGGGCCCGGCGGGGGCCCCGCCTGCGGTGGGGCGGAGGACGCCGCCGGCGCCGACGGCGCGGCGGTCGCGGCCCCGGCCGGGACCGCGACGACGCGGCTGCCCTCGCCCTCCGAGCCGAACATCAGCGTCGAGCCGTCCGCCGTGTACGTCACCGACTCCGCCTGCCCCTGCCACGGCGCGTCCACCCGCTCGCCCTCGCCCCGCGGCCGGCCGTCCTGCCACGGGTAGGTGCGGGCCGCGAAGTAGCCGCGCAGCGTGAGCCGCCCGCCGTCCGGCGAGAACGCCCCGTCCGTCACCCACGGCAGGTCCGCGACCCGCCGGAACACGTTCGGTCCCCCCGGGGAGAGCGTCGCGGGGCCCTCGTACAGGCCGCCCCGGCTCTCGTGCTTGCTCGCGATGTACACCCGGCCCGTCACCGGGTGCACCATGAGCGCCTCCGCGTTGCGCGGCCCGTCCGCGTACCGCACCGTGAACTGCGTGCCCTTCACCGTGGCGTCGCCGAGCTGCTTCGGCTCCGGGAAGCGGTAGATCCACACGTGGTCCCAGGTGCCGTCCTTGTTGTCGCCGATGTCGCCGACGTACAGCTGCCCGTCCGGCCCCAGCGAGATCGCCTCGACGTCGCGCGGCGTCCCGATCCCCGTCAGCGTCACCCGGGCCACGGTCCTGCCGGTCGCCGCGTCCACGGCGTAGACGTACGGGCCGTCGTCGCTGTCGTTGTGCGTCCAGTACACGCCGGGGTGGACCCGGCTGGCGGCCAGCCCGCTCGACTCCTTGATCCGCGGGTCGGCGATCGTGAACGACGAGCCTCCGGGCCCGGTCGCCGCCGGAGCGGCCGCGGCGGCGCCGGCGGGCACGGCGGACAGCAGGGCGACGCCGGCGGCGACGGAGCGGACGGTCGAGGGGAGCAGGCGCGGGCGCATCCCCCCAGCCTGCCAGCCCGCGGGGAGTGTTCGGCATCACAGGGGCTCCAGGCGCGTGATCCGCGATGATGACCGGATGCGTTTCATGTTCGTCGGCGACTCCATGACCATCGGACGCGCCGGCGACTACACCTGGCGCTACCGGATGTGGCAGCACCTCGGCACCACCGGCGGCGGGCCGTACCGGATCGTCGGCCCGCGCAGCGAGCTGTACGACACCGCGGCCGACGCGCCCACCCGCCACGCGTACGCCGCCCCGGACTTCCCGGCCGACGCCCGCCGCCACCTGGCCGGCTGGGGCGAGGGCTGGCAGCACATGGCCCCGCTCATCGGACCCGCCGCGGGCGCCGCCCGGCCCGACGTGCTGCTCGTCTCCCTCGGCCTGATCGACCTCGGCTTCTACACGCGCGCCGACGAGACCGCGGCCAACGTCCGCCGCTTCGTCGAGCGGGCCCGCGCCGCCCGTCCCGCCGTGCGGATGGTGCTGCTGCCGGTGATACCGAACGTCCGGGCCGAGGAGGACGCGCCCTTCGCGGCCGAGGTGGCGCTGTTCAACGAGTTGCTGGCCAAGGCGGTGGCCGACCTGTCGACGGCCGCCTCGCCGATCCTGCTGGCCGCCCGCCCGGACGGCTACGACATCCGCCACGACACCTACGACGGCACGCACCCCAATGCCGCCGGCGAGCACAAACTGGCCGGGGAGTTCGCGGCGGTCCTGCACCAGGCCTGGGGGATCGGCGGCCCGTACCGTCCCGCGGCCGGCCCGTAACGCGGCCCGCGCGCCGAGGACTTGGCGGCCGGCGGCCCCCTTCCCGCGGACGGCGAGGGCCGCCGCCCCCGTCAGGAGGGGCGGCGGCCGGTGTGCGGGGGGATCACCAGGCGAAGGCCTCCGGGGAGGGTCCCGGCCCGGGGAAGATGTCGTCCAGCCCGGCCAGCACCTCCTCGCCCAACTCCAGCTCCAGGGCGCGCAGCGCGCTCTCCAACTGCTCGGCGGTGCGCGGCCCGACGATGGGGCCGGTCACCCCCGGCCGGGTGAGCAGCCAGGCCAGCGCCGTCTCGCCCGGCTCCAGGCCGTGCTTGTCGAGGAGGTCCTCGTACGCCTGGACCTGGGCCCGCACCGCAGTGTTGGCGAGCGCTTCCGCCGAGCGGCCCGAGGCGCGGCGACCGCCCTCGACCTCCTTCTTGATGACGCCGCCGAGCAGTCCGCCGTGCAGCGGGGACCACGGGATGACCCCGAGGCCGTACTCCTGGGCCGCCGGGAGGACCTCCATCTCCGCCCGGCGCTCGGCGAGGTTGTAGAGGCACTGCTCGCTGACCAGGCCGAGCGTCCCGCGCCGGGCGGCCGTCTCGTTGGCCTGGGCGATCTTGTAGCCGGGGAAGTTGGAGGAGCCCGCGTAGAGGACCTTGCCCTGCTGGATCAGTACGTCCACGGCCTGCCAGATCTCCTCGAAGGGGGTCCGGCGGTCGATGTGGTGGAACTGGTAGAGGTCGATGTGGTCGGTCTGGAGCCGCTTGAGGCTGGCCTCGACGGCCCGGCGGATGTTCAGTGCCGAGAGCCGGTCCTCGTTCGGCCAGGTCTCGCCCTCGCGGGACATGGAGCCGTAGACCTTCGTGGCGAGGACCGTCTTCTCGCGCCGGCCGCCGCCCTGCGCGAACCAGGTGCCGAGGATCTCCTCGGTGCGGCCCTTGTTCTCGCCCCACCCGTACACATTGGCGGTGTCCACGAAGTTCAGACCCGCGTCGAGGGCGGCGTCGAGGATGCCGTGGCTGGTCGGTTCGTCTGTCTGGGGACCGAAGTTCATCGTGCCGAGGACGAGTCGGCTGACCTTGAGTCCCGTGCGTCCGAGCTGCGTGTACTTCATGGGACCCAAGCCAACTGCTTCGAGTCCACTCCAGGCAAGAGGAGCCGGCGCGGTGCCCGCTCCGGCGGCGGGCCTACTGTCCGACGGCGGCCGCCACGGCGACGACGAGGAACATCAGCACGAGCACACCGGCCATGACACGGTTTCTGGTCTTGGGATCCACCCGTCGAGCGTAACGCGGCGGCCTGCGCGGCCGTGACGCAGGGGCCGCGCCGTGCCGCCGCGCGTGCGGTACGTGGGGCGCTGTACGCGCGTCAGCCGGCCAGCGGCCAGGCCGCGACGGTCTCGTAGCGGGGCTGCTCGCCGGGCACACCGCTGACCGGCAGGTTGCTGCGCACCAGGCTCAGCTCGGTGACCTGCCACGGGGTGCCCTCGAAGGCGGCCAGCCCCTCCAGGTACGGCTCCAGGTCGGCGCTCTCGCGGCCGCGCGCCAGGGTGAGGTGGGGGGTGTACCGGTGGTGCTGCTCCATGGGCACCCCGGCCCGGCGGGCGGCGGCGTCGGCCCGCTCGGCCAGCATCCGCATCCCGTCGAGCCCGCCGGCGGCCCCGGCCCACAGGGCCCGGTCGCCGAAGCGGCCGGCGCCGTGCAGGCGCAGCGTGAAGGGGGCCGAGCGCCGCGCGGCCCGCTCCAGCCGGGCGTGCAGGTCCGGGAGGACGTCGTCCCGTACCTCGCCCATGAAGGCGAGGGTGAAGTGCCAGCCCTCCTGTGCGGTCCAGCGGAGCCGGTCGTCGCGCAGGCCCTCCACGGCCCGCGCCAGCTCGGTGACGGCGGCGTCGGGTGGGAGTACGGCGGCGAACAGTCGCATGCGGCGAGCCTAGTGCCGTGACCGGGGGGTCCCCCGTGCCACGGCGACTTTTCCGGCCACAGCACCAGCGCCGGGCGGGCCGGGCCGGCGCCGGGCCGAAACCGCACCCGCGCCGGTTCTGGGCCTTACGCCACCGCCACCAGTTCGCGGTGGCGCGCCGCGGCGGGGGCGGCGGCCGGGACGAAGGAGACGCCGCGGCGGTTCACCCGCAGGCGGAGGTTGCCGATCCGGGCCAGTACCAGGGCGATGGCCAGAGAGGCGGCCAGGGAGACCAGTCCGCCCGCGGCCATGCCGACCCGCGCGCCGTAGCTGTCGGTGATCCAGCCCAGCAGCGGAGCCCCCAGCGGGGTGCCGCCGGTGAAGACCATCATGAACAGGGCCATGACCCGCCCCCGCATCTCCGGGTCGGTCGCCATCTGCACGCTGGAGTTGGCGGTCACGTTGACCGTCAGCCCGAACACGCCGATCGGCACGAGCAGCGCGGCGAACAGCCAGAAGCTGGGCGCGAAGGCGGTCACCAGCAGCAGGGCGGAGAACAGTACGGCCGCCGCCACGAGCAGCCGCAACCGGGAGTGGCCGCGCCGGGCGGCGAGCAGCGCGCCCGCCAGGGAGCCGGCGGCGATCAGGGTGTTGAAGAGCCCGTACGTGCCCGCGTCCCCGTGGAAGACGTCGCTGACGAAGGCCGACAGCCAGATCGGGAAGTTGAAGCCGAAGGTGCCGATGAAGCCGACGAGCGCGATGGGCCAGATCAGCTCCGGGCGGTCGGCGACGTAGCGCAGGCCCTCGCGCAGTTGTCCCTTGGCGCGGGGGCGGGGCGCGACCGGGTGCAGTTCGCGGGTGCGCATCAGCAGCAGGCCGATGACGGGCGCGGCGAAGGACAGCCCGTTCAGCAGGAAGGCCCAGCCGGAGCCGACGGCGGTGATCAGCACGCCGGCGATCGCCGGGCCGACCAGGCGCGCGGACTGGAAGTTGGCCGAGTTCAGGCTGACCGCGTTGGCCACCTGGTCCTTGCCGACCATCTCGGGGACGAAGGTCTGTCGCGCCGGGTTGTCGACGACGGTGATCAGGCCGAGCAGGAAGGCGGCGAGGTACACGTGCCAGACCTGGACGTGTCCGGCCAGGGTGAGCACGGCCAGCGCGATGCCGGTCAGGCCCATGGCGCTCTGGGTGACGATCAGCAGCGGCCGCTTCGGCAGCCGGTCGGCGAGTACGCCGCCGTAGAGGCCGAAGGCCAGCATCGGCAGGAACTGCAGCGCGATGGTGATGCCGACGGCGGAGGCGGACCCGGTCAGGGAGAGGACCAGCCAGTCCTGGGCGATGCGCTGCATCCAGGTGCCCGTGTTCGAGACGACCTGACCGGTCGCGAAGAGGCGGTAGTTCCGTATATTCAGCGAGCTGAACATGGAGTTCCGGCCCGCGGGTGCGGCGGTGGTAGGGGTGGATGTGCGGCCGGGTGCGGAGTCTGCTCCGGTTCCCGTACTCAAAAGCGTTCGCCTCCTGGCGTCGTTCCTACAAGTGCGCGAGCTTCTCCAGGACGGGCGCGGCGTCGCGCAGCTTGGCCCACTCGTCCTCGGTCAGCTCGGCCGCGAGCCCGGCCAGGAAGGCGTTGCGCTTGCGGCGGCTCTCTTCGAGCATCGCTTCGGCTTCCTCGGTCTGGCGGACCACCTTCTGGCGGCGGTCGTCGGCGTGCGGCTCCAGCGTGACCAGTCCCTTGGCCTCCAGCAGCGCGACGATGCGTGTCATCGACGGCGGCTGGACGTGCTCCCGCCTGGCCAGCTCACCGGGGGTGGCCTGGCCGCACCGGGCGAGGGTGCCGAGGACCGACATCTCGGTCGGGCTCAGCGACTCGTCCACGCGCTGGTGTTTCAGGCGCCGGCCCAGGCGCATCACGGCGGAGCGGAGGTCGTTCACGGCGGCAGCATCGTCGCCATGGGAGAGGTCATGCATGTCCTTAGAGTAACTCATTACTCTCCCTAAGGAAAACCGACGGTTTCCCGTCACTCGTACGGGTGAGTCGGCCGCGGAAAGCGACCCGCGCGCGCCCCCTCTGCCCCGACCCTTTCGGCATGGGGACACATGTGCTCAGCATGCGCATAGACGGGGAGCTCCTCGACAGGCTCCGTACACATGCCGCCAAACGCGGAATGAGCGTCCAGGACTATGTGGTCCGGACGCTCATTCGCGATGACTTCGACGAGCGCTTCAAGGCGGCCGTCGACGAGACGGAGAAGTTCTACGGCCTCACCTGAGGCCGGCGCGAAACGCGGGGCCTGAGGCCGAGGGCCTGCGTGAGGCCGAGAGCCTACGTAAGGCCCAGGGCCGGCATCGCGTAGTAGAAGACGAACACCGCGGCCACGACGTACATGGCCACCGGTACCTCGCGGCCCCGGCCGGCCGCCAGGCGCAGCGTGCAGAAGCTGATGCAGCCGATCCCGATGCCGTTGGTGATCGAGTAGGTGAAGGGCATCATCACCATGGCCAGGAAGGCCGGGACGGCGACGGTGAAGTCGCTCCAGTCGATGTCCTTGACCGATCCCGCCAGGATCAGGAAGCCGACCGCCACCAGGGCGGGGGTCGCCGCCTGGGAGGGGACCATGGTGGCGAGCGGGGTGAGGAAGAGCGCCACCGCGAAGAGGCCGCCGGTCACCACGTTGGCCAGGCCCGTCCGGGCGCCTTCGCCGACGCCGGCCGTGGACTCCACGAAGCAGGTCGTGGCCGAGGACGAGGTGGCGCCGCCCGAGGCGACGGCCAGGCCGTCGATGAGCAGCACCTTGTTGATGCCGGGGAAGTGGCCGTCCTTGTCGATGAGCTTCGCCTCGTCGCCGACGCCGAGGATGGTGCCCATCGCGTCGAAGAAGCAGGACAGCAGCACGGTGAAGACGAACAGGATGCCGGTCAGCATCCCGACCTTCCCGAAGCCGCCGAACAGGCTGACCTCGCCCACGAGGCCGAAGTCGGGTGCGGCGACCGGGTTGCCCGGCCACTGGGGGACGGTGAGGCCCCAGGCCTCGGCGGGCAGCGAGGTGATCAGCTGGACGACGACCGCGATCACGGTCATGACCACGATGGAGATCAGGATCGCGCCCGGCGTCTTGCGGATGAGCAGGGCGAGGGTCAGCAGCACGCCGAAGACGAAGATCAGCACCGGCCAGCCGTTCAGGTGGCCGCCACCGCCGAGCTGGAGCGGGACCGTGGTGTGCGCGGCGTCCGGGATGCGGGAGACGAAGCCCGAGTCGACCAGGCCGATCAGCATGATGAACAGGCCGATGCCGATGGCGATGCCCTTGCGCAGGCTGAGCGGGACGGCGTTCATGACCCGCTCGCGCAGGCCGGTCGCGACCAGCAGCATCACCACGAAGCCGGCCAGGACGACCATGCCCATGGCGTCGGGCCAGCTCATGCGGGGGGCGAGCTGGAGGGCGACGACGGTGTTGACGCCCAGGCCGGCGGCGAGGGCGATGGGCACATTGCCGATGACGCCCATGAGGAGGGTGGTGAAGGCGGCCGTCAGGACGGTGGCCGTCACCAGCTGGCCGGCGTCGAGCTGGTGGCCGTACATGTCCTTCGCGTTGCCCAGGATGATCGGGTTCAGCACGATGATGTAGGCCATCGCGAAGAAGGTCGCGAATCCGCCGCGGACCTCGCGGCCGACGGTCGAGCCGCGCTCGGAGATCTTGAAGAAGCGGTCCATGCCGGAGTTCCCCCCGCGGGAGGGGTCCGGGGCGGTCGACGCGGGGGCGGGGGCCGGGGTGCTCATACGGTCCTCAATGGGTGTTCATACGAAGAAAATGGGCCACGCCCAAACCGTTTCAGTATGAACACATGAAGGAATGGGCGTCCATCTCCGCGCGTAGACCCCCGCGGCGTTCACCGCCATGGCCCCGGGGGCGCGCACGGGGACGGGCGGGGACGGGCGGCGAAGGGGCCCGGGGCGGCCCGCCTAGACTTGCCGCATGGCGAAATGGACTGCGAAGCACGAGGCGCCCGAGCCCCTGGAGGGCCCGGTCGTCGCGACCGTCACCGGCGGCACGATCCTCTGGTTCGCCCTGTTCGTCGTCCAGCTCCCCTTCTACGGGTGGTTCGCCGACCGGGGGCAGCTGTGGTGGGTGTGGACCTGCGCGGCCGGCGGCTTCCTCGGCCTGATCGGCATCTGGTACGTCCGCGGCCGCGACGCCGCCCTCAAGCGGCACGCGGCGGAGCAGCAGGCGGACCGGGCGGAGCAGGCAAACCGGGCGCCGGACGACGGCCCGGCGACCGGCGGCGGCCCTGCGGGGGCATGACCCACGGACCCGTGTCCGTCCACCGTGCCGAGGGGCTACCGGCGGAGGATTCGGGTCATCCCGAAGTCGGATCTTATGACCGCTCGGCGGGTGAAGCGTTCCCCGGCCCTCTACCGTCGGAAGCATGACGCAGCGGGCGAAGATCGAATCCGAGGGGCCGGAGCCGGGCGGCGGCGCCGGCACGGCCATCGACGCGGGAGCCGAGCTGGACCCGGTGCACCCGGTCCGGCCGCCCGCCCCCCGGTTCGAGCCGAACGGACTGACCACGGCCGAGGTCGCCGAGCGCGTGGCGCGCGGCGACGTCAACGACGTACCCGTCCGCTCCTCGCGCTCCACCGCCGATATCGTCCGCGGCAACGTCGTGACCCGGTTCAACGCGATCATCGGCGTGCTCTGGGTGGTCATGCTGTTCGTCGCGCCGATCCAGGACAGCCTTTTCGGCTTCGTGATCGTCGCCAACACCGGCATCGGCATCATCCAGGAACTGCGCGCGAAGAAGACCCTCGACGGCCTCGCCCTCATCGGCGAGGCCAAACCCGGCGTCCGCCGCGACGGCCGGACCGCCGAGATCTCCACCTCCGAGATCGTCCTCGGCGACGTCATCGAACTCGGCCCCGGCGACAAGGTCGTCGTCGACGGCTCCGTGGGTGAGGCGGACGGCCTGGAGATCGACGAGTCCCTGCTCACCGGAGAGGCCGACCCGGTCCTGAAGAAGCCCGGCGACCCGGTCATGTCCGGCTCCTTCGTGGTCGCCGGCGGCGGCGCCTTCACCGCCACCAAGGTCGGCCGCGAGGCCTACGCCGCTCAGCTCGCCGAAGAGGCCTCCCGCTTCACCCTCGTCCACTCCGAGCTGCGCTCCGGCATCTCGACCATCCTCAAGTACGTCACGTGGATGATGATCCCGACCTCGATCGGCCTCATCATCAGCCAGCTGATCGTCAAGGACACCAACCTCAAGGACTCCATCGCCCGGACCGTCGGCGGCATCGTCCCGATGATCCCCGAGGGCCTCGTGCTCCTCACCTCCGTCGCCTTCGCGATCGGCGTCATCCGGCTCGGCCGCAAGCAGTGCCTGGTCCAGGAGCTCCCCGCCATCGAGGGCCTCGCCCGCGTCGACGTCGTGTGCCTCGACAAGACGGGCACCCTCACCGAGGGCGGGATGGACGTGACCGACCTCCGTACCCTCGGCGGCGCGGAGGCCGCGTACGTCAGGAAGGTGCTCGGCGCGCTCGGCGAGTCCGACCCGCGGCCCAACCCCAGCCTGCAGGCCGTCATCGACGCCTACCCCGACAGCGCGGAGTGGCGCTGCACCGAGTCCCTGCCCTTCTCCTCCGCCCGCAAGTACAGCGGCGCCAGCTTCAGCGAGGGCGACGGCGAGAACAGCACCTGGCTGCTCGGCGCCCCCGACGTGCTGCTGCCGGCCGGCGACCCGGCCCTGCACGAGGTCGACGACCTCAACGAACAGGGCCTGCGGGTCCTGCTGCTCGCCCGCTCCGCCCGCGAGCTCGACGACCCGGCCGTCGCGAGCGGAGTCAAGCCGACCGCCCTGGTCGTCCTGGAGCAGCGGCTGCGCCCCGACGCCGCGGACACCCTGCGCTACTTCGCGGACCAGAACGTCAAGGCGAAGGTCATCTCCGGTGACAACGCCGTCTCCGTCGGCGCGGTCGCCGGCAAGCTCGGGCTGCCGGGCGCGGAGAACACCGTCGACGCCCGGCTGCTGCCGGCCGGGCAGGACGAGATGGCGAAGGTGCTCGACGAGAACTCCGTCTTCGGCCGCGTCACCCCGCAGCAGAAGCGCGATATGGTCGCGGCCCTCCAGTCCCGGGGCCACACCGTCGCGATGACCGGCGACGGCGTCAACGACGTGCTCGCGCTCAAGGACGCGGACATCGGTGTCAGCATGGGCTCCGGCTCGGAGGCGACACGCGCCGTCGCCCAGATCGTGCTGCTGAACAACAGCTTCTCCACGCTGCCCTCCGTGGTCGCCGAGGGCCGCCGGGTCATCGGCAACATCACCCGCGTGGCCACGCTCTTCCTCACGAAGACGGTCTACTCGGTGCTGCTGGCCGTGCTGGTGGTCTGCTCGCAGGTCGAGTACCCGTTCCTGCCCCGCCACCTGACGCTGCTGTCCACCCTGACCATCGGCATTCCCGCGTTCTTCCTCGCCCTGGCCCCGAACAAGGAGCGCGCCAAGCCGAACTTCGTCAAGCGGGTGATGCGGTACGCGATCCCCGGCGGGGTGATCGCGGCGACGGCCACCTTCGTGACGTACGTGGTCGCCCGCGGGCACTACTCGGGCGTGGACGCCCTGAAGTCGGAGACCAGTGCGGCGACGCTCACGCTGTTCCTGACCTCGATGTGGGTCCTGGCGATCATCGCGCGCCCGTACACGTGGTGGCGGGTGGGCCTGGTCGGCGCGATGGGCGGGGCGTTCCTGATCGTCCTCGTCGTACCGTGGCTGCAGGACTTCTTCCAGCTCGAACTGGAGGGCACCACCATGCCGTGGATCGCGGTGGGCGTCGCGGCCGGTGCCGCGGCGTTGATCGAGGCCACCTTCCGCTGGGTCGACCGGAAGTTCCCCGCCTGATGCCGCGGGGGCCGGATTTCGCCTTGTGACCCCAGCGTGGCGGGTGGTTAATGAGGCTTCGCTCCGTCGCGGTGCCACCAGGGGGAAGTATGGAGTCGACCGGGTCGCCCCAGCCACCGGATCCGGCGCGGCCGCCGACGCCACCGTCCGCGCCGCCGGCACCTCCGCCGGCACCTCCGGCCGCGCCGCCGCCCCCGGGCCCGGCCG
>NZ_JBHXRU010000119.1:0-17312 GCF_042716255.1 Streptomyces sp. NPDC058662
CCCCCGGACCACTCGGTCCGGGGGCGCCCCCACGTCGTATACGAAAAGCAGCCGGCCCGCTCGGCTGATCAGCTGATCAGCTGATCAGCGCATCTTCCCGCCGCGCGGCATCCGCATGCCCTTGGGCATCGGACCCTTCGGCAGCGGCATGTTGCTCATGAGGTCGCCCATGGCGCGGAGCTTGTCGTTGATCTGGGTGATCTGGGGGCCGGACAGCACGCGGGGCAGCTTGAGCAGCGTGGTGCGCACCTTCTTGAGCGGCACCTCGTTCTCGCCCGTGCCCACGATGAAGTCGTGCACCGGCACATCGGGCATGATCCGGGCCATCTTCTTCTTCTCGTTCGCGAGCAGAAGCTTCACCCGGTTCGGGTTGCCCTCGCCGATCAGCACCACACCGGCCTTGCCGACAGCGCGGTGGACGATGTCCTGGCTCTTGTTCATCGCGATGGCCGGGGTGGTCGTCCAACCCCGGCCCACGTTGTCCAGTACGGCCGCGGCCGCGCCCGGCTGTCCCTCCATCTGCCCGAAGGCAGCCCGCTCGGCCCGTCGTCCGAAGACGATCGCCATCGCGAGGAACGCCACCAGGAAGCCCAGGATGCCCAGGTAGACCGGGTGGTCGATCAGGAAGCCGATCGCGAGAAAGACACCGAAGGTGACGATTCCCACGCCCGCGACGATCAGACCGACCTTCGGGTCGGCCTTGCGCGTCATCTTGTACGTGAGGGCGATCTGCTTCAGTCGCCCGGGGTTCGCAGCAGTCTCTGCGTTTGACTTCCTCGCCATACAGCGAAGTTTACGTGGCCTGCGGGGTCCGGGTCGCCGCGGCCTCAAGTACGTGTTCGGTTTCGACCCGGTCCTTGGCCCTGCGGCGGTCTTCGAGGACGGCGGACCAGGCGTTGCGGCGGGCGCCGCTCATCAGCAGGGACTCGACCCCGCGGAAGGCGTCGGTGAGGGACGGGATGGCGGTGGCGCGTACGGGCGCGGCCTGCATGATGTCGATCCCCTTCACGGTGACGTGCGCGGTGGGTGGACCTATCGTCACTCACTGGTGTTACCAGTGCATGACCGACGGGTCAAACGCTGCGAAACATCGGCGCGGCCCGCCGCACTCTTCTACGAAAGAGCGTAGGGGCCGCGCCGATGCGGTGTTACTGCCTAGTATTCTTTGTGCTCGACTTCACATGCGCCGTGCGCGGCGGCCGGGCCGTTCGCGCGCGCTCCGGGTGGGCCCGTCAGGCCTCGGCGCGGCTGCGCTTCTCCATCGCCTGCGTGTAGAGCCGGCCCGCCCTGTACGACGACCGGACCAGCGGGCCCGACATCACACCGGAGAAGCCGATCTCCTCGGCCTCCTTCGCCAGCTCGACGAACTCGGCCGGCTTCACCCAGCGCTCCACGGGGTGGTGCCGCGGCGAGGGCCGCAGGTACTGCGTGATGGTGATGAGCTCGCAGCCGGCCTCGTGGAGGTCCCTGAGGGCCTGCGAGACCTCCTCACGCTCCTCGCCCATACCGAGGATCAGGTTCGACTTGGTGACCAGGCCGTACGCGCGGGCCCGGGTGATCACGTCGAGTGAGCGCTCGTAGCGGAAACCGGGGCGGATCCGCTTGAAGATCCGCGGCACCGTCTCCACGTTGTGCGCGAAGACCTCGGGGCGGGAGGCGAAGACCTCCTCCAGCAGCTCCGGGATCGCGTTGAAGTCGGGGGCCAGCAGCTCGACCTTGGTGTGGCCGGCCTCGCGGGCCGCGGTCTGCTGGTGGATCTGGCGCACGGTCTCCGCGTACAGCCAGGCGCCGCCGTCCGCCAGGTCGTCGCGCGCGACGCCGGTGATGGTGGCGTAGTTCAGGTCCATCGTGACCACGGACTCGCCCACGCGGCGCGGCTCGTCCCGGTCGAGGGCCTCGGGCTTGCCCGTGTCGATCTGGCAGAAGTCACAGCGCCGGGTGCACTGGTCGCCACCGATGAGGAAGGTGGCCTCGCGGTCCTCCCAGCATTCGTAGATGTTCGGGCAGCCGGCTTCCTGGCAGACCGTGTGCAGTCCCTCGCCCTTCACCAGGGCCTGCATCTTGGTGTACTCGGGACCCATCTTCGCCCGGGTCTTGATCCACTCGGGCTTGCGCTCGATGGGGGTCTGGGCGTTACGGACCTCAAGGCGCAGCATCTTGCGTCCGTCGGGTGCGACTGCGGACACGACCGGCTCCCTGTGACTTCGATTCTTCGGCGCCCACCAGGGTACGCCCGTAATTTCATACGTTCTTACGTCGGCCAACCCGGGGGCGGCCGGCCGCATTCCCCCGCCGCTACGAGCCCACGGCCTGCTCGGTCTCGCGGGGCCGCAGCTCCGCGTGCTCCAGCACCTCCCGCAGATGGCGCTCGACGACGGGCAGCACCTCGGCGATGGTGACCTCGCGGCCCAGCTCGTACGAGAGCGAGGTCACACCGGCGTCCCGGATCCCGCAGGGCACGATCCGGTCGAACCAGGTGTTGTCCGGGTTCACGTTGATCGCGAAGCCGTGCATGGTGACGCCCTTGGCGACCCGGATGCCGATGGCGGCGAGCTTGCGGTCCTCGCGGCGCTGGCCGGCGTTGGAGGGGGCGTACTCGGGGCCGTTCAGCCGGGGGTCGAACTCCTCGTCGTGCAGCCGGGGGTCGAGGTCGAGGGAGAGGCCGCCGGTGCCGGGGAGCCCCGCGGCCGCGCCCCGCTCCTCGGCGGGGTCGCCGAGGACCCACACGCCGGAGCGGCCCTCGACCCGGGTGGTCTCCAGGCCGAACTCGGCGGCGGTGCGGATCAGGGCCTCTTCGAGGCGGCGGACGTGCGCGACCACGTCCACGGGGCGGGGCAGCTTCATGATCGGGTAGCCGACCAGCTGGCCCGGGCCGTGCCAGGTGATCTTCCCGCCGCGGTCCACGTCCACGACGGGCGTGCCGTCGAGGGGGCGCTCACTGGGGTCGGTGCGCCGGCCCGCGGTGTACACCGGCAGGTGCTCCAGCAGCAGGCAGGTGTCCTCGACCTCGTCGGCGAAACGGGCGGCGTGCACCCGGCGCTGCTCTTCCCAGGCCTCGGTGTACTCGACGGACTCCGGCCCGAAGCCCAGATGGACAAACCCAAGCTCAGCCACCGCAGCGCCTCCTCATTGAACCTGCTGTGTGCACGTATCGCACTCAGCAAGGGTACGGCGACCCGCACCCGCCCCCTCAGGCCCCCGCCCCGCCGGCCGCGGCGGGCCGGGCCACCGGTCCGCCGCCGTGCCGCGGGGCCTCTGCGGGAAGGGGCGCGGGGAGTGGTGCGGGGAGAGGCGCGGGAAGGGGTTCCGGCAGCTGTTTGGGCCGCCGCCGGCCCTGCGGCGGCCGGTCGGGGTCCTCGTCCGCGCGCGGCAGGCGCCGATGGCCCTCCGAGTGGTCGTTGACCCAGCCGCACACCCCGCACGCGTACCGCCCGTCGAGCCCCGCGATATAGGTACCGCAGCGCCGGCACTCCGCCTCGGTGAGCTCGGGCGCGGGCAGCGGAGCGGTGGATTCCGGACGCCCCTCGGGAAGGCGCGCCCTGCGGTGCCGGCGGTTCATGGCCCGCAGCGTACGCGGACCGCCGGGGTCACCCCCCGAGGGTCCCCGCCCAGGAGCCCCACGATCGGGTGAACGCACCCCTGACCTGCACATATGGACTGCTCCATGTGCTAAGCGGACACCTCCCGGCCCGGGCTCTCCCGCCGCACGCGCGTGACGGGAGCGGCGGCGCCCTCAGGCGACAGTTCGTGCGCCGAGGCGCGCCCCTGCGGTGGGCGGTGTCGAACGGAGGTGCTTACCAGCCACGGCTCAGTGTCCACCCCGGATCCGGTTCTGCACACGATCGGATGAATGTGGGGCAGACAGGGCGGTGAGAGGGGAGTTCGCCGCTACATTCACGCCGTTCACAGGGCCGGGTCTCCGGTCCGTCACGTCAGGAGACCGTGGAGCCGATGACGGAACGACCTGCCCAGCGCGTCCCCAACCGGCAGCTCGCGGCGCTGATCGCGGAAGCCGGGTTCTCCAACGCCGGGCTCGCCCGCCGCGTCGACCAGCTCGGCCTCGAACACGGTCTCGACCTGCGGTACGACAAGACCTCCGTGACGCGGTGGCTGCGGGGGCAGCAGCCGCGCGGCACGACCCCGGCGCTGATCGCCGAGGTCTTCACCCGGCGCCTCGGGCGGCGGCTCTCCGCGCAGGACCTGGGGCTGGACGCCTGCGCGCCCGTGTACGCGGGGCTTGAGTTCGCGGCCACCCCGGAGGAGGCCGTGGACATCGCGAGCGGGCTGTGGCGCAAGGACTCCGGTTCCCACGCCGAGCTGCGGAAGATCGCCTTCACCCCGGCCGGGCTCGTCGTCCCGAGCCGGGACTGGCTGATCGGCCGGGCCGACGAGCGGGTGGGACGCGGCGCGGATCCGGCCGCGGCGCGGGTGCCGGTCCAGGGGCGGGTGTCGGTGCCCCGGCAGCGGCAGATCGACCGGGGTCCCGGCCAGCGGGTGACCGGCGGGGACATCGCGGCGCTGAGGTCCGTGAGCGAGCTGTTCCGCACCCTGGACCACGCCTACGGCGGCGGGCACGCCCGGCAGGCCCTGGTGCGCTACCTGGAGCACGAGGCCGAGCCGATGCTCCGCGGCACCTACGGGGAGACGACGGGGCGGCGGCTGTTCTCGGCCGCCGCCGACCTCACCCGGCTCGCGGGCTGGACCTCGTACGACATCGCCGCCCACGGTCTCGCCCAGCGGTACTTCGTGCAGGCGCTGCGGCTGGCCCAGGCCGCCGCGGACCGGCCGTACGGGTCGTACGTGCTGGTGACCATGAGCCGGCAGGCGGTCTACCTGGGCCACGGCCGGGAGGCGGTGCAGCTGGCGCGGGTGGCCCAGCAGGGGGTCGGCTCGGGTCCGCCGCCGGTGGTGCAGGCGCTGCTGCACTCGGCGGAGGCGCGCGGGCACGCGGTGCTCGGCGAGGTGCGGGCCTCGACGGCCTCGCTGGTGCGGGCGGAGCGCGCGCTGGGCGCCGCCCGGCCCGGGGACGACGTACCGCCCTGGGCGCGGTTCTTCGACGAGGCGCAGCTCGCGGACGAGTTCGGGCACTGCCACCGGGACCTCCAGCAGTACCGTGCCTCGGCCCAGCACGCGGAGCGCTCGCTCCAGCTGCGGGCACCCGGGTACGCGCGGTCCCGGCTGTTCTGCCGGGTGGTGCTGGCCACGGCACGGCTGGGGCTGGGCGAACTGGACCAGGCGTGCGCGCTGGGCGCGGAGGCCGCGCAGCAGGCGATGGAGATGCGGTCGGTGCGCGCGGTGGAGTACGTACGGGACTTCGAGCGCCGGCTGGAGCCCTACCGCGACGCCTCCGCGGTACGGACCTACCGGGACCGCGTCGCTGCCCTGTCCTGAGGCCCGCGGGCCCGGGCCCGGGCCTCAGGCCGCGACCGGAAGTGCGGGCTCCGGGGCTGCCGGGAGCGGGATCCCGAAGTCGCGCAGGACGGCGGTGCTCGCACGGCGGGCCGAGTGCAGGGCGCCCTGGACGGTGTTGGTGTCGCGGTGGTCGCCGCACACGTACAGCCCGGCCAGGACCCGGACCGGGCGCCGCTGGTCGTACGGCGGGGGCATGGCGGGGACGGCCTCCCGGGTGTGGTGGACGGCGAGCAGGTCCCAGTCCCGGGTGGAGGTCTCGTAGAGCCGGGCCAGCCGCGAGGCGACCGTCCGCCTCGGGGGCGGTGGGCCGAGCACGGTGGTGGTGACCAGGCTCCGGCCGGACGGCGCGCGCGTGGGGTCGACCGCGCTCATCACGGCGGTGTGCGAGAGCGGCCACCCCGGGACCCCGTCCAGGAGCAGCGAGCCGTCCCGGGGCAGTACCGCCGGGGTGGCGTGGTGCAGCACGGTGACCTCGTGGAAGGCGGGCACGCGCAGGCCGGGCAGCAGTTCGGCGGCGGCGCGGGCCCCGGTGGCCAGGAGCACGGAACGGCAGCTGAAGTCGCCGTGCTCCTCGGTGGTGACCAGGTTGGTCGCCACCGACCGGACGCGGACCCCGGTGCGTACGGTGGCGGGCGGCAGGCCGGCGGCGAGCAGGTCGGGCAGGGCCGCCGCGCCGCCCTCGGGCACGGCCGGGCGGCCCCGGAGGAAGGTGCGCAGCGCCAGGTCGGCGACCCGGCTGGACGTGGTGAGCTCCGGGTCGCGGAGCAGGGCGCCGAGCAGCGGCCGCAGGACGCCGTTGACGGTGCGCGGCGGCAGGCCCCGCGCGCGCAGGGCGGCGTGCGCGGTGCGTTCGGGACGGGCGAGCAGCCGTTCCTCGGGGACGGCGGCGAGCCGGCCGAGTACGGCGCTGAGCCGGGCCTGGTCGAGGGAGCCGCTGGCCAGGGCCCGGGCCGGGGTGAGGGCGGCGGCCCGCAGCTGTTTGCCGTCGGTGTGGACGAGGACCCCGGGGGCGAAGGGGCGCAGGCGCAGGGTCTCCAGGCCGGGGGTGCGGGCCAGTTCCGTGTACGAGGTGTTGAGCAGCTGGCCGATCCGGTCGAGCCGGAACCCGTCGGCCGACTCGGTGGCCATCCGGCCGCCGGGGTCGTCCGCGGCTTCCAGGACGGTGACCGTGACCCCCGCGGCGATCAGGTGGCGCGCGGCCGCGAGTCCGGAGACCCCGGCTCCTACGATGACGACGTCCGCATGGTGTGCGGCCTGGTGTGCGCTGGTGAGCACGTGCCCCTCCCCGAGGTCGGCGCGGCTGTGTCTCGTCCTCCTTTCCCCCAACCGGACGCGCGGCAACCCGAGTTCGCCGGAGTATTCCGATCGGTAACGGTCGCATCGTGGTCGCATCCGGGTCACGAACAGTCGCACGGCGGTCGCACACGGCTCGTTTCGGACGGGGTGGACGGGGCGGCCAGGGCGGACGGGGCAGACGCGGTGGACACGGCGGGACCGCCCGGGGCGGTCCGAACCGCTCAGAGGGCGGCGCGGAGGGCCTGGTCGATGCCGGGGTCGCGGAAGGCGAAGCCGGATCCCAGCAGCCGGGCGGGCAGCACCCGCTGACTGCCCAGCACGTCCTCGGAGAACTCCCCCAGCGCGATCCGCAGCACCGCGGCCGGTACGGGCAGTCGCGCCGGGCGGCCCAGCACCCGGCCCATGGCGGCCGTGACCTGGCGGTTGGTCAGGGGCTCGGGGGCGGTGAGGTTGACCGGCCCGGAGAGGGAGGGGGTGTCGACGATGTGGCGCAGGGCCGCGACCTCGTCCCGGAGGGAGATGTACGACCAGTACTGGCGCCCGGAGCCGAGCGGGCCGCCGAGGCCGGCCCGGAAGATCGGGAACAGCCGCCCCCAGGCCCCGCCCTCCCGGGCGACGACCAGGCCGGTACGGGCGAAGGCGGTACGGACGCCCGCCGCGCGGGCGGGCGCGGCGGCCGCCTCCCACTCGACGCAGACCGAGGGCAGGAACCCGTGCCCGACCGGGGCGTCCTCGTCCACGGCGCGGTCGCCGGTGTCGCCGTAGTAGCCGATCGCCGAACCGCTGACCAGGACGGCGGGCGGCCGGTCGAGAGCGGCCACGGCGTCGGCGATCGCGGCGGTGCCGAGGACCCGGCTGTCGCGGATCCGCCTCTTGTGGGCGGCGGTCCACCGGTGGTCGCCGACCCCGGCGCCGGCCAGGTGCACGACGGCCGCGCACCCGGCCAGCCCGTCGGGGTCCACGTACCCCCGGTCGGGATCCCACCGCGCCTCGTCCGCGCCGGCGGGCGCCCGCCGCACGAACCGCACCACCTCGTGGCCGTCTCCGCGCAGGGAGCGCACGAGGGCGCTGCCGATGAGCCCGCTGGAACCGGTGACCGCGATACGCATCCCCCCATCCTGCCGCCTCGCCCGGCCAGCGGGGGGACGCGAGCCGGGCGAGCCCGCGCCTCGGGGTGCGCCCCGGGACCGGTGCCGCGCCCCGGGGCGCCGGGAGCGGCGGCGCCGCCCCGGAGGTCAGCCGAGCCGGGTGCCCACCGCATAGGTGATCGAGATCGCCGGGGCGCCGCTCGTCACACCGCTCGGCGGCCGCCCCGGCCAGGCCCCGGCCCGGCCACCCGGGGGACGGTCCGGGGTGCGCGCGCCGGGCCCCCGTACCAGGGTGGAGGGGTGAGACACGGACGCGAGGAGCCGGGCTGGCTGCGCGGGGAGCCGCCACCGCGCTGGGCCCGGTTCGCGCCCGCGGTGGCCCTCGTCCTGCTGGTGCTGGCACAGCTGGCCACGCCCGGCGACGTGGAGCTGGGGTACTTCCTGGCGGGCCTGCCCCCGGTGGCCGCCTTCGCGTACGGGGCGGGCGGGACCGCGGTCTTCGCCGCCCTGGTGCTCCTCCTGCTGGGCGTCCCCGGCCTGGGGATCGCCCACGCGAGCGGTTCGGACCTCGCCACGGTGGCCACCGTCGGACTGCTGAGCGTGGTGATCGCCTGGGTCCGGCGCCGCCGCGACGCGCAGCTGGTCAGCGTACGGACGGTGGCGGAGGCCGCCCAGCTGGCGGTCCTGCCGCCGGTGCCGGAGCGGGTGGGCCCGGTGGGCTGCTCCGGCCTGTACCGGGCGGCGCAGCGCGGCACCCTGGTCGGCGGGGACCTCTACGACGTGCGGGCGGGACCCTACGGGGTGCGGGCGCTGGTCGGCGACGTCCAGGGGCACGGTCTGGCGGCGGTGGCCACGGTGGCCTCGCTGCTCGGCGCGTTCCGGGAAGCCGTGCTCGACGACGCGGAGCTGAACGCGGTAGCGGCCCGGCTGGACCGGCGGCTGCTGGCGGACGCGGCGGCCGACGCCTCGGTGGAGCATCCGGAGCTGTTCGCGACGGCGATCCTGCTGGAGGTCCCGCCGGGGCGGGACCTCGTACGGATCGTGTCGTGCGGGCATCCCCCGGCCCTGCGGCTGCGCGGGTTCTCGGTCGAGGAGATCGATGTGGAGCCGGGCCCTCCGCTGGGGCTGGGGCTCGCGGGTCCGGCCCCGCCGGCCGTGACCGAGCTGCCGGTCCTGCCCGGGGACCGGCTGCTGCTGCACACCGACGGGGTGACGGAGGCCCGGGACGCGGCGGGGCTCTTCTACCCCCTGACCGCCCGGCTGCCGATGCTGGCCAGGGAGCCGGGCGGACTGGTCGGGGCGGTCTGGCGGGACCTGGCGTCCTACACGGACGGCGGACCGCGCGACGACGTGGCGCTGCTGCTGCTCTCGCTGGACGGCCTGCCGGGCGCGCGCTGACCCGGGGGCGGGGCTCCGGGAAGCCGCGGGTCCGCGCGCCGGGGCGGCGGCCCCCCGGCCCCCCGGAGGTCGGACGGTCGGGCGATCGGGCGATCGGGCGGTAGAGCGGTAGAGCGGTCGGGCGGTAGAGCGGTAGAGCGGCCGGGCCCCTACGCCTCTCGGATGAAGGCGCGCACCAGCCTGCACGTGACGTTGGACGGCCGGTGGATCCCCGTCCGGACGGCCATCGTCCGGATCTTCCGGTTGGTCGCCCGCTTGGCGTCGTACGTCCCCGAGTCGAGCAGGGATATCGCCAACCGCATGGCCTTCAGGCGGCGGTTGTGGCTCTCGTACCACTCGCGGGGCAGCCCCGCCGGCAGCGGCTTCTTCTTGACGTGCGCGATGGTACTGGCAGTGGCCATCTACAGCCTCCCAAACGGTAGTTGGCTTCCTGTCGTTCTTCCTGAATTTTACTGGGTACCACTGACAAAAGCCCTGGCCGGACCAGCTCTGGATAGGGTTGGCGGCATGGAGATCTGGATCAATCCCGCCTGTTCCAAGTGCCGCGCCGCGCTCACCGTGCTGGACGCGGAGGGCGCCGACTACACCGTGCGGCGCTACCTGGAGGACGTGCCCTCGGAAGCCGAGCTCCGCGAGGTCCTCGGCCGGCTGGGGCTGGAGCCGTGGGACATCACGCGCACCTCGGACCCGCTGGCGAAGGAGACCGGGGTACGGGAGCTGCCGCGCGAGGGGACGGAGGAGGCGCGGGGGCGCTGGATCGCGCACCTGGCCGCGCACCCGAAGCTGATCCAGCGGCCGATCATCACCGCCGAGGACGGCACGGCCGTCGTGGCCCGCTCCGAGGACGCCGTCCGCGAGGCGCTGTCCCGCAAGCCCTGAGGCGCGTGGTGGACGACAGGCGCGAGGTGACAGATCGGAGCGGGGCGGACCCGTCGGCGCCCGGCTCCTCCACCGGCCTCGACCTGCACCTCGAACTCCCCGCAGGCGGCGCCCGGCGGACCGCGCTCGCCCGGGCCCTGCGGGAGGCCGTGCGCAGCGGCCGGCTCGCCGGCGGTACGCGGCTGCCGCCGTACCGGACGCTCGCCGCCGACCTGGGGCTGGCCCGCAACGCCGTTGCCGACGCGTACGCCGAGCTGGTGGCCGAGGGATGGTTCACGGCCCGTCAGGGTTCCGGCACCCGGGTGGCGGAGGGCGCCGCGGCCTCGGCGGTACGGGCGGCTCCGGCCGGCCCGGCAGCGGGCAAGCCCCGGCACGACCTGCTCCAGGGCAAGCCCGATCCGGCCTCCTTCCCCCGGGGCCCGTGGGCCGCCAGTGCCCGGCGGGCCCTCGCCGGGGCGCCGACCGAGGCGTTCGGCCCCGGAGACCCCCGCGGCCGCCCCGAGCTGCGGCGGGCCCTGGCGGACTACCTCTCCCGCACCCGGGGCGTGCGCACCGGCCCGGAGAACGTCGTCATCTGCTCCGGCTTCGCCAACGGCCTGCGGCTGCTGGCCTCCGTACGGCCCCGGGACTGGGCGCTGGAGGCCTACGGGCTCCCGTTCCACCACGGCGTCCTGGACGCGGCCGGGGTCCGCCCGTACCCCGTCGAGGTCGATGAGGACGGCATGCGGACCGCGGAACTCCCCTCCCGGGCGCGTACGTTGCTCCTCACTGCGGCCCACCAGTTCCCCACCGGGGGCCGGCTGCTGCCCGCGCGGCGCGCCTTCGCCGTGGAGTGGGCGCGCGCCGGCGGCGGCCTGATCGTGGAGGACGACTACGACGGGGAGTTCCGCTACGACCGCCGGCCGGTCGGCGCCGTGCAGGGCCTGGCGCCCGAGCACGTGGTGTACGCGGGCTCGCTGAGCAAGAGCCTCTCGCCCGCGATCCGCCTGGGCTGGCTGGTCCTCCCGGACCGGCAGGTTGCCGACGTCCTGGCGGAGAAGGGTCTCCGGGAGTCCTGGGCGAGCGCGCTGGACCAGTTGGCCCTGGCCGACTTCATCGAGTGCGGCGGCTACGACGGGCATGTGCGCCGGATGCGCCGCCGCTACCGGGAGCGCCGCGACCGGCTGGTGTCCGTCCTGGCGGCGCGCGCCCCGGGGGCGCGGGTGACGGGCATCTCCGCCGGGCTGCACGCCGTGGTCGAGCTCCCGCCGGGCGGCGAGGCGCCGGCCCTCGCGGCGGCGCGCGCGGCGGGACTGGCCCTGGACGGGCTGTCCGGCTACCGCCATCCCGCCGCTCGCGGCCCGGCCCGCGAGGGGTTGGTGGTCGGTTACGCGGCTCCCGGCGAGCACGCCTTCGACGCGGCCCTGGAGGCGCTGGCGGACGTGGTCCGCCGGGTGGTCTGACGCGGCGGACCACCCGGCGGACCACGGTGCGCGGTCGCGCGGGCCCCGGCGGTCTTCATCTCACCCCCACCTCCGGCCTCGTAGGGTGAAGCGGTAGCAAACGTGGATATACCACCCCGAAGGGCCCATGGTGAACGAGCAGTCCCCGGCGGACCCCCGCACCCGACCTGAGCACCGTCCTGATCGCCGGCCGCCGGCGCGGGCCCGGCGGGCGCCGATCCCCCCGCCGCGGCGGGGGGCCGACTGGATGTTCGGCGGGGTCTACGGGACGGTCCTGGCCAGCGGTCTCCTGGCGGCGCTGGACCAGAAGGGCGGGGAGTACACGCCTTTCTACGACGCCAGCTGGGTGCTGGTGACGGCGTGCGCGGCGGCACTCGCGCACGGCTACTCCCACCACATGACCACGCACCAGCAGGGCTCCGCCCGGCACCGGTGGAGCGTGCTGGTACGGGCGCTGTGGAACGAGTGGCCGATGATCGTGGCCACCCTGCCCACCGTCCTGCTGCTGGTCACGGCGGGGCTGACCGGCTGGGACTCGTACGGGGTGACCGCCGTCGGACTGGGCCTGAACACCGCCCTGCTGTTCGGCTGGGGCTCCTTCGTGGCGCTGCGCGTCGGCTACCGGCTCGGCTCGGCCCTGCTGATCGGGATGGCGGACGCCACGATCGGGCTGGTCATCATCGTGGCGAACGCGGTCATCAAATAGCCCGGAAGCGGCGGGCGCCTGTCCCGGGACGGGGGCCGCACGGGGCAGGCGCCGTACCGGGACGGCGGCCGTCCCGGTACGGGGGACGCCCCCGTCACTCCGCCGGGAGCTGCTCCTGCGCCTGCGCCAGGATCTCCGTCAGCCGGGCCCCGAACTCGGCCCCGCGCGAATCCGGCACCCCCGTCCTCGCGGCGTCGAGCAGCGCGTCCAGGGCCCGCCCGTAGGCGCCCGGCACGTCGCTCCAGCCGGGCAGCGCGTACACGCCCTCGGCTCCGCGCAGTTCGAGCCCCACCCCCGCCGCCTCGCGCGGCGCGCCCAGGCTGAGCACGGCGGTGCTGGCGGCGCCGGAGGCGTGCCGCAGGGCCAGCTGCACCACGTCGGAGGGGCCAGGGGTGGCGCTGACGGCGGTGACCTCGCCGAGGATGGGGATCAGCACGGACAGGGCGTGCGGGCCGACGTCCCACAGCCCGCCCTTGGTCTTGCGCCAGGGCGAGTCGGCGTACGCGCTGGGCGTGCCGTCGGGCGGGAAGACGGCGCCGAGCCAGTGCGCGGCCGCCGTGAACCACCCGGACCGGGCGGCCTGTTCCTCCACCCAGCCGGCGGTGGGCTCGGCGAACCGGAGGGTGAGGAAGACCACGGAGGCGACGCGGTGCCGGGCGACGGCGTCCGCCACGGACCGGGCCGCTTCCACCGTGGTCGCGACGGGCTTGTCGAGCAGCAGGTGGCAGCCGGCGGCAGCGGCCCGTACGGCGAGCGGGGCCTGGATGTCCGGTGGCAGGGCGAAGGCCACGGCGTCACAGTCGGCGAACAGCGCGTCGGGGTCTTCGTACACCTTCACGCCGTACTCGTGCGCCAGCTCGGCCGCCGCCTCGGGGCGCCGGCCCCACACGCCGGCGAACTCCACCCCCGCGTGCGCGGCGAGCGCGGGGGCATGGGTGCGGTGCGCCCATGGGCCGGTGCCGAGGAGCCCGATCCGGGGGCGGCGGCCTGCGGAAGCCTGCCCGGCCAGGTCGGCGGCGGGCTTCGCGGCGTGGGGGGCGGAGAGGTCTCCGGGGAGGCCTCCTGCGGGGTTCACATCAGACGAAATGCTCACCGGCCCAGTCTGCCCCACCGGGCCGGGCGCCCCGCCACCAACCCGCACACCCGCCCGACCTGCGGTGCGGACCTCGGTAACACGGGGTTCACACCCGGGCAACGGAAGAGAAATCGCGGGCGGGCACGCTGCGGTCATCACCGCAGCGACCCGCAGAGTCTGAGGATGGGGCCCGTGAGCTACAAGGCTGAGTACATCTGGATCGACGGCACCGAGCCGACGGCGAAGCTTCGCTCCAAGACGAAGATCCTCGCGGACGGGGACGCCCTCCCGATCTGGGGCTTCGACGGATCGAGCACGAACCAGGCCGAGGGCCATGCCTCCGACCGCGTGCTGCAGCCGGTGTTCTCCTGCCCGGACCCGATCCGCGGCGGGGACGACGTCCTGGTCCTGTGCGAGGTCCTGAACATCGACATGACCCCGCACGAGTCGAACGCCCGCGCCCTGCTGCGTCCGGTCGCGGAGAGGTTCGCCGGGCAGGAGCCGATCTTCGGCATCGAGCAGGAGTACACCTTCTTCGACGGGTCCCGCCCGCTCGGCTTCCCCGTCAACGGCTTCCCGGCCGCGCAGGGCGGCTACTACTGCGGCGTCGGCTCCGACGAGATCTTCGGCCGCGAGATCGTGGAGAAGCACCTGGACCACTGCCTCGCGGCGGGCCTGAGCATCTCCGGCATCAACGCCGAGGTCATGCCCGGCCAGTGGGAGTTCCAGGTCGGCCCCGTCGGCCCGCTGGAGGTCTCCGACCAGCTGTGGATCGCCCGCTGGCTGCTCTACCGCACCGCCGAGGACTTCAACGTGTCGGCGACGCTGAACCCGAAGCCCGTCAAGGGCGACTGGAACGGCGCGGGCGCGCACACCAACTTCTCGACGAGGGCGATGCGCGAGGACTACCGCGCGATCATCTCCGCGTGCGAGGCGCTGGGCGAGGGCTCGAAGCCGCTGGACCACGTGAAGAACTACGGCGCCGGGATCGACGAGCGCCTGACGGGTCTGCACGAGACGGCCCCCTGGAACGAGTTCAGCTACGGCGTCTCCGACCGCGGTGCCTCGGTGCGCATCCCGTGGCAGGTGGAGAAGGAGGGCAAGGGCTACATCGAGGACCGCCGCCCGAACGCCAACGTGGACCCCTATGTCGTCACCCGCCTCATCACGGACACCTGCTGCACCGGCCTGGAGAAGGACGGCCTGGTCTGAGACGGTCCCGCACCGGGGACCGACCCGCACCACCGACGACCGACGACGCCCGCCGAGCCCTCGCGCTCCGGCGGGCGTCGCCCGTGCGGGGCCGTGCGGGGCGGCGGGGGCCGTGCGGGGCCGGACTGCCGTGCGCAGCACCCTCGTTGGCGACTTATCCCGCTATCACCCGAACCTCATCGCGGAGTATGAGATGGCGATCCACGGTGTGAGACGACACCTGCCCCGGGACCCGGACATCTGCTTGAATGAAGGCATGGCCAGCCCCTCGTACACCTCGACCGGTCACGGCGACCTGGAGCCGTTCTGGCCGTCCCGTCAGGATCACGATTTCGACCGGGTCTGTCGCCGCGCGAAGAACGCGCCGGCCCTCTAACGCCTCCCGGACATCCTTCCCGGACCTCCCCGAGGCCTTCGGTCCGCGCGGTTACGACGTACGTCTCCCGTCGAATCCTCCGCGTGAAAGAGCTGACCACTCATGTCTCAGACCCGTTCGCTGACCTCCGCCGCTTCCGCCGCGACCACCCCCTTCCCCCACCCTCCCAGTCCGCGCCACCGGCTGCGCGCGGTGGACCGGGACGAGGCGGCCCGCGTCGCGGACCTGCTTCCGCCCGGGGCGACGTGGCTGCCCGCCCCCCAGCACGCGCTCCCGACCCTGCCGGGCCGGCCGCCGATGATCGGCTACCTGGTGCTCGTACCGGCCGACCAGCAGCCGCCGGTCGCCTTCGCCCCGCACGCCGTGGGCGCGCCGGCGCGGCCCGCCCCGCAGGCCGAGGCTCCCGGGACCGCCGCGACCCGGGGCGACGCCCTGGTCCGCATCGACCCGGCGCAGCGCACCGCCGAGGTCGACGGCGAGGTACTGGACCTGACCTACCTGGAGTTCGAGCTGCTGGCCCACCTGGTGCAGCACCCGCACCGCGTGCACAGCCGGGACCAGCTGGTGACCACGGTCTGGGGCTACGGCCACGTCGGCGACGGCCGCACCGTGGACGTCCACATCGCCCGCCTGCGCCGCAAGCTCGGCGCCGCACACCGCGGCGCGATCCAGACGGTGCGCAGGGTGGGCTACAAGTACGCCCCCTGACCGGCCCGCGCGGAGCGGTCGGCAGGGACCCGGCGGGCCCGTACCCACGAGGGGTGTACGGGCCCGCCGGCGTTCCCGGCTACGCGGTCCGGGCCCGGCGGCGCGCCACGACGCCGAGCAGGGCGTCCACCAGGAGGAAGGCGGCCAGGCTGATCCCGAGCATCGGGACGAACCAGCCGACCGCGGCCGTCACCGCGGCCGTCGGCAGCAGGACCGTCACGGGCAGCCTGCGCCAGGCGCCGCGCGGCTGCGGCCGGCCGGCCGACATCCGCCGCTCCTTCGTCGGCCGGCGCAGCCACCACATCCGGTAGCCCCAGAAGACCAGGAACACGACGGCGGCGGCCAGGGCCGCCAGCGCGACCTGGTTGGCGAGCCCGAAGGTCGTGCCCATGTGCAGGTCGATGCCGAAACGCGTCATCTTCGCGAGCAACGGGTAGTCGGCGAAGCGCAGTTCGTCCAGGACCCGGCCGTCGGCGGGGTCGACGGCGACGGCGTCCAGGTGCACCGGCACCTGCCTGTCCTTCTCCCGGACCACGTACCCCTTGCCCTCGGCGGGCAGGGTGATCTGGAGGTACTCGGTGACCCCGGCGGCGCGGGCCGCGGACACGGCCCCGTCGATGCCGATGTCGGCGGTGGCCGGCGCGGGGGGCATCTCGGCGCCGTCGGGCATGGTGTGTCCCGCGTGCTCGTCGGACCCGGCGGACGGGCCGCCGGCCACGGAGGCGGAGACCGGCGGGGTGGCCCCGCCGAGCCGGTCCTGGAGCTGCCCGATGTTCTCGCCGGCGTACTTGGACCAGGTCAGCCCGGTGGCGGAGAGGGCGACCAGGCCGATCGCGGCCCAGAGTCCGACGGTGCCGTGCCAGGACAGCGTGCGGCGCAGGCCGGCGGCTCCGCGTTCGGGCAGGACCAGCCGGTAGCGGCGCTTGCGGCGGCGGCCGACCCACAGGGCGACGCCGCCGAGGGCGACCACCCACAGCCAGCTGGCCGCGAGTTCGCTGTAGTTCCGGCCGAACTCCCCGAGCTGGAGGCTGGAGTGGAACTCGCTCAGCCAGGCCCGCAGGGGCAGCGCGTCGCCCACGGTCGTGAGCTGCCCGCGCACGTCGGCCGTGTACGGGTCGACGAACACGGTGAGGGTCTCCCCCTCCGCCAGCCCCGGGCTCTCCATGATCACGCGGGTGGTGGCGTCGGCCTCGGGCGCGGGCCACACGGACACGGCCTCGCCCTTCGGCGCGACGTCCTGGGCCGCCGCGACCTGGGCACTGAGCGGCAGGGCGCTGTCGCCGACGCGGGCGACGGTCAGCTCGTCGGAGTAGAGGATCTTCTCGGCCTGCCAGGAACCGGCGTACAGCAGGCCGGTCGTCGCGGCGAGCAGCAGCAGCGGGGCGATCAGGAGGCCCGCGTAGAAGTGCACGCGCAGGACCAGCGGCCGCAGGGCGGACCAGCCTCCGGTACGGCGCCCGGACGGGTCGGAGGGGTCGGATATGCCGGGATCGGCGTCGGCGTCGGCGTCGGTGTCGGCGTCCGGGGGGCGGACGTCCTGAGCCTCTTCGAGGGACATGCGGGTCCTAGGTGAGTGGGAGAGACATGGGGAACCGGCCCCGGGTGTCGCCCCCTCGTCGAAGAGGTGCGCCGGTCAGGCGCGGGCGGGACGGCCGGGGGCCGCGGTGCGGACAGCTCGGCCCGCGGGCGGCCCGCGGCGCACCACGGCGTGGGCGTGCAC
>NZ_JBHXRU010000120.1:0-17299 GCF_042716255.1 Streptomyces sp. NPDC058662
GGCCGCGCGGTGGCGGGGGGATGCCACCACGCGGCCGGGCCTCTGCACGGAGTCCGCGCCGCTCACCGCCGCGGACTCCCGTACCCCACGTATGGCCGGTCCTGGGCGGGGCAAACGGTCGGAGCGCATCTTTTTTCAGATACGGGCCCTGGCCGCCGGGCGCGGCTCCTCGCTCGGTCGTCAGCCGGCGAGGAACTCGGCAAGGAGCCTGTCGACATCGAGGAACTCCTCGCCGGCGCCGACGGTGTCGTACGTCCGGTCCAGGAAGTCCGCGAGGGCGCGGGCGTCCACGAAGAGGACGGCGTGCCCCTGCCCCGCCGCGCTGGGACCGCGCAGAGCCATGCGGACTTCCTCCACTCCGGCCTCCGTGTGGGGGGCGAAGCGGACGTCCCCGTCGCCCACCGGGCGGCGGAGTCCGTCGGCGAGCATCTGCCGGTCGAAGTGCCAGCGGGCCAGGACCTCGTGGCCGTCGAAGAACGTCGCACGCACCACGTAGGGGTCCTCGGCGTCGTACGAGAGGCGCGCGGGGAGCGGCACTCGGTCCCCTGCCGCGTCGAGGCGGACGACGATCAGGGCAGACACACGGGACATCTGGGGACCTCCGGGATGGGCTGCAGGCTGCACGCGTATGCCCCGCTTCACCCCTGGCACACAGGTCCGATCGGGGGAACCTCCCGGCGCCCACGCTCCGCCGGCCGCGGCTACGCGTCGCGCAGGACCCGGATGCTCGCGGCTGTGGTGTCGACCGCGTCCGGCACCACCATGCCCGCTTCCACCCCGGAGCGCAGGTAGCGCAGGACGTCCTTGTCGAGGCGCTCGCCGGGCACCACGGCGGGGATGCCCGGGGGGTAGGGGGTGAGCATCTCGGCCGCGACCCGGCCCTCCGCCTTCTCCCAGGGCACTTGCTCGGTCGGCCCGAAGAAGGCGTCCCGGGGCAGGACCGCCTGCTCCAGCCTGAGCCCGGACGGCGAGGGGACCTCGACGGGCTGTCCCGTACGGAGGCCGGGGGCGTGGGCGGCCAGGTCGGTCAGAGCGGTCAGCAGCGCCCCGGCCGTGGCCTCGTCGTCGGCATGGGTGAGCTGGGCGCTGATGCGGCGGTGGTCGGCGACGTGGAGGTTGACGCGGTGGTGGCGGCGCAGCCAGTCGGCGGCCCGGTAGCCGGTGACCTCCCACGCGCTGATGTCGATGATGACTTGCAGGGGGTCCATGTCCGCGGCCAGGCCCGGGCCGCAGAAGTCGTCGCGGCCGTGCGCCCGCATGCCGTCGATCGCGTCGACGCGTCCGCGCACCTGCTCGGCGAGGGCGAGGGCGTCGTCGTAGAGCGCCTTGCCGTGTTCGACCATCTGCCGGCGCCAGCCGTCCAGCGCCGCGTACACGAGGACGGAGGGGCTGGTGGTGCCCAGCAGGTCCTCGCGGCTCTTGAGGACCTCGGGCTTCACCAGGTCGCCCTGGAGGTGGAAGACCGAGCTCTGCTCCAGGCCGGAGCCCATCTTGTGGACGGAGGTCACGCACACGTCGGCGCCGGCGTCCATGGCCCAGGTGGGCAGGTCGGGGTGGAACGGCAGATGGGCCCCCCACGCCTCGTCGACGATGAGGGGACGGCCCCGGCGGTGGCAGACCTCCGCTATCGCGGCCAGGTCCGAGCAGGTGCCGTACGGGGTGGGGGTGGTCACCAGCGCGCCGCGGGCGTCGGGATGCGCGGCGAAGGCCGCTTCGAAGGCCTCGGCGGACGGCGGGTGGGCGAGGTGGAGCTCGGCGTCCCACTGCGGGTCCACCCAGACGGGCCGGATGCCGGAGAGGATCAGCCCGGATACGACGGACTTGTGCGCGTCCCGGCCCACCAGCAGCTTCTCGTGCGGGCCGGCGACGGACAGCATCGCCGACTTCACCGAGAGGGAGCTGCCGCAGGTCGAGAAGAAGGCGTGGTCGGCGCCGACGGCGTCGGCCATCAGGGCCTGCGCCTCCTCCACGATCCCGTGGGAGGACGTCCGGTCGTCCAGGCCGCTCGTGGCGAGGACGTCGTTGCGGAACACCGCGTCGCCGAGCAGCTCCCGCACACGGGGGTCGGCGCCCCGGCCCTGCTTGTGGCCGGGCGGCGTGAACGGGGTCTGGCCCATCTCGTGGTAGGCCGCCAGCGCGTCCAGTACGGGCGTTTTCATCTGATCCATACGGCGCAGTTGCCCGGGGGCGCGTGCCGGAAACGGCCCGCGGCCCCGATCGCGGGGCGTCCCACGGGCCGCGTTGGGCGGCCTCGGCCGCGGCCCGGCGGCGGCGGGCGCGGCACACGGCTCGCGCGAGATGCGGCGGGATCGGGTTGCCCGCACCATGGCGTTGACACCGCACCTACCGAGAAGGGTTTCGCCATGCCCCGAGGATCCAGCCCCAAGCGGGAACGCCAGTACGAGCACATCAAGGAGTCGGGTGAGAAGCGCGGTATGTCCGAGGGCCGCGCCGAGGAGATGGCCTCCCGCACGGTGAACAAGGAACGCGCCCGGTCGGGTGAGAGCAGGACGGCGAGCCGCAGCTCCACCCAGGGCAAGTCGGCCTCGCAGCGCGGCGGCGAGAAGTCCCGCGGCGGCGGCGGCTCTTCCGACCGCACCAAGGACGAGCTCTACCAGGAGGCGAAGCAGCGCGGCATCGACGGGCGTTCGACGATGTCCAAGCAGGAGCTCAAGAACGCACTGGGCCACTGACCGGACGCCGGCCCCGGGCCCCGCGCCCGGCCGGGCACCGCGCGGTGACCGATACGACGGAGGCGGCCATGGGCCAGGAGAAGGACAAGGGCACGGACACGGACACGGACACGGACAGCGGCAAGGAACTGCACCGGGGCGACGAGGTCTCGTGGAAGAGCCACGGCCAGACCGTCCCGGGCACCGTGAAGAAGAAGATCACGAAGCGCACCCGGGCGGCGGGCCGCACTGTCGACGCCTCCACCGAGGACCCGCAGTACGAGGTGGAGAGCGACAACTCCGGGCGCTCCGCCGTCCACAAGCCGGACGCGCTGCGCAAGAAGGGCGGCTCGGGCTGACCGTGGAGCGCGCCGGCGCGTCCCCGGCGGGCCGCCCCGCCCACCCGGGCACCGCGCTCACGACGCGGGTTCGGGGTCCCGGTCGGACCTGGGCCATACGTACGGCAGGTGGTCCGGTACGTCGGGGAACCGCTCCCGGTACAGGTCCGGAGCCTTGCGCACCAGCGCCGACTGGTGGCTCAGGTGGAAAGCCGGGTCGCCCAGCCACGGCGGCAGGTCACCGTCGGCCGCCAACTGCTCCTGTGTGCGCGGCAACTGCTCCTGTGTCCGCAGCACTCCCTCGTGCAGCCAGGCCCCGAAGTCCGCGACCAGGGTGGCGGCGCAGGTGTCGGCGCGCCCCTCGGCGGTCCACACCCCGCAGACGTCCAGTCCGTACCGGACCAGCGCCTCCTCGTACCCCGTCCACATCCGCACTGCCGGATGCCTGCGCCAGCCGTAGCCGGGCACGATCAGGCCGCGCAGGACCTGCAGTGACTCGACGCGCTGTTTGCCGAGGCGCCGCGCGTCCAGTACGGCGGCCGAGGCGTCGAACGAGGGGAACGGGAGGAACGTCTGCATGCGGTCTCTCCTCGCGCCGACCTCCCGTGCCCGGACGAGGGCCGTGCCGGCGGCGTGACGGCGGGCGGGCCGGGTAGACGCCCGGCATGAACGAGACGAACCAGTGGAAGCCTGGTGAAATCGTACCCCTGAGCGGCATCTACGCCTGCGACTGCGGCAAGGAACACCTCTGGAGCAAGAGCACGGACGTCCGGGGACACCGGTTCCCTCCCCTGCCCTACGAGTGCTCGGGCCAGGCGTGGACCCTGCGCACGCAGGCGCACCCCGGCGCCGAGTGACCCGGGCCGTGCGGCTGCGGACCAGCGACACCCGGTCGGCGGGCTGGCGTCGGGTGCGCCACGGCCGGGGATTCCGCTACCTCGGCACCGACGACTGCCCGCTGCCGGAGGCCGACCGGCAGCGGGTCCGCGCGCTGGTGATCCCCCCGGCCTGGCAGGACGTCTGGATCTGCCCGTACCCCAACGGGCACGTCCAGGCGGTGGGGACGGACGCGGCCGGGCGGCGACAGTACCTCTACCACCCCGTGTTCAGGGAGCAGCGGGACGCCACCAAGCACGAGCACGTCCAGCGCGTGGCCCGCTCGCTGCCCCGGCTGCGGGAGCGGGTGGCGAGCGATCTCGCCGGGCGCGGCCTGACCCGGGTACGGGTGCTGGCCTGCCTGACCCGGCTGCTGGACCTGGGCTTCCTGCGGATCGGTGGCGAACGCTACGCCCGTGACAACGGGAGTTACGGGCTCACCACCCTCCTGCGGGAGCACGCCTGCTGCCGGAGCAGCGAGATCCGGCTGGACTACCCCGCCAAGTCGGGCCGGACGGTGACCCGCGCCCTCGTGGACGAGCAGGCCCATGCAGTGGTGCGGGCACTGCTGCGGCGCCGGGAGCCCGGCGCGAGGCTCTTCGCGTACTGGGAGCGCGGGGCGTGGCACGAGGTGCGCGCCGAGGACCTGAACGCCTACCTGCGGGAGCGGGCCGGTCAGGACGTGACGGCGAAGGATTTCCGGACCTGGTACGCCACGGTCCTGGCAGCGGTCGCCCTGGCCGTGTCCGCGGGCACGGCCGAGGCCTCCCCCGCCCGCCGCGGCAGGGTCGTGGCCCGCGCCGTGCGCGAGGTCAGCGAATACCTGGGAAACACCCCGGCGGTCTGCCGCGCGTCGTACATCGATCCCCGCGTCATCGAGCTCTACGAGGAGGGGAAGACCATCGCCCCCGTCCTGGGCAGGCTGGGTGAGGACGGCCTCTTCGGCCGGCCGGCCACGCACGGCGAGGTGGAGCGCGCCGTGCTGGAACTGCTGCGGTCGGGCCGCCCGCCGTCGGACCGGTAGCCCTGCGGCGGACGCGTCCGGTGACCCGGGGCGGTTTCACGCGGGGTCCCGTGCCCCGTCGTCGGCGGCGCGGCCGCCGGCGCCGAGCAGGCCCGTGGCCTCGAAGGGGACGGCGCGTTCGAGGCGGGGCAGTTCGGTGCGGGCGACGCGGGTCACGACGGGCGGCAGGAACGCCCGTACGGGCTGGACCGCGCGCAGCCAGGCCGGCACGTAGACGGAGGCCTTCCGGCGCTGGGCCGCGGCGGCCAGCCGTTCCGCGACCTGGTCGGCCGGGTACACCTTGCGCGCGGGCGCCGGCATGTGGGCACGCAGCTCCCGCAGCACGGCGTGCCGGTCGGCGTCGCGGATCATGTCGGTGTCGGTCCAGTTGATGTAGGCGATGCCGACCCCGACCCCCCGGTGGGCGAGTTCGGCGCGCAGCGCGTGCGCGAAGGACTCGACGCCGGCTTTCGAGGCGCAGTAGGCGCTCATCAGCGGAGCCGTCCCCATCGCGGCCAGTGAGGCGACCTGCAGGAGGTAGCCGCGGGTGTCGAGAAGGTCGGGCAGGAAGGCGCGGGCGGTCACAGCGCTGCCGACGAGGTTGACCTCGATGACGCGGCGCCAGACCTGCGGATCGGACTCCGCGAACGGGCCGCCCTCGGCCACTCCGGCGTTGCTGACCACCAGGGAGGCCTGCCCGAGGCGGGCGGTGACGCGCCGTGCGGTGTCCGCCATGGCCGCGTCGTCGGTGACGTCGACCTCCCAGGAGGCGCAGTCGTGGTGGAGTGTCCCGGCCACCTCCGCCAGCCGCGGTCCCTCCAGGCCCAGCAGGGCGAGCCGTGCCCCCCGGGCGTCGAACGCCCGGGCCAGGGCGGCTCCCACCCCCCGGGCCGCGCCCGTGACCACCACCGTGCGGCCCGCCAGGGGCTGTGCGCGTGTCCGTGTGCTCACTGTTCCTCCGCCCGTGTCGCGGCGCCCGGGCCGTACTCGGCGGCACAGCCGGGCCCGTGCCTCCAGCATGCTCCCGCAGGACGGTCGCCCGCAGATCGGAGGTCGTGCGGGCGGCGGGTGCTCACGCGGGCGGGCCCACCGCAACCGCCGTGGCGGTCGCGGTGGGCCCGTGTCCCAGGTCCGTCGGGGTCAGCCGGCGGGCGGGAACCTGTCCCACGCCCGGTGCCCGGACAGGGCGGCCTTGACGGTCTCGACGACCTCGGCGCCGTCCTGGCCGAGGGCGAGGCCGGGGCCGTCCGGGGCGATCCCCACCGCTTCGAGGAGCCGGTCGGCGCCGTTCCAGCCGCCGAGGGCCTTCCCGTGGCGGTAGGCCTCGGTCAGCAGGAGGACGACGCGGGGGTCGGGGCCCTGCGGCCCGGGCGCGCCGGCCTTCGCGTCCCGGGCTCCGTAGGCGTCGGCGCCCGGCTGGGGTGCGCCGGCACACAGCAGGGCGTCGAACTCGACGGAGCGGGCGGTGGCGAAGGTGCGCTGCACGGTGACCGGGTCGCCGCCGTCGTCCAGGGTGCCGCCGGCGGGGGCGATGACGAGCGGGAGCATGCCGGCGTCGAGGACCGCCTGCCGGGCGGTCCGTACGCCGTCCAGGTCGGCCGAGGCGTCGGCGATGATGCCGATCACGCGGCCGTCGGTGGGCCAGGTCGCGCCCAGCTGGGAGAGGGCGGGGCTGGGGTCGACGGCCACGAGCGGCTCGGTGGCCTCGGGGGCGGGCAGACCGAGGCCCGCGGCGACCTGCCCGCACAGCTCGGGGTCGATGTTCGCGAGGACCCGCAGGGTGCGTTCCTTGACGGCCTGCTCGTAGCACTTGCTCAGCTCGAACGTGTAGGCGGCGATGATGTGTTCGCGTTCGGGCGGGGTCATGCTCAGCCAGAAGAGGCGCGGCTGGGTGAAGTGGTCCGAGAAGGAGGCGGGCGCCTCACGGACCTTGCTCGCCGCGGGAACCTGCACGGGTGTCTCGATGAAGGCGCTGGTGTCGGCTCCCGCCAGGAAGGGGCAGCCGCCGTCGAGGCTGTTGGGCCGGTACGGGGCGACGCCCGTGTGCACGGCGGTCTGGTGCATGCCGTCGCGGAGCATGTCGTTGACGGGGGCGTGCGGGCGGTTGATGGGGATCTGGCCGAAGTTGGGGCCGCCGAGCCGGCTGATCTGGGTGTCGAGGTAGGAGAAGAGCCGGCCGGCGAGCAGCGGGTCGTCGGTGACGTCGATGCCCGGCACGAGGTGGCCGGGGTGGAAGGCGACCTGCTCGGTCTCGGCGAAGTAGTTCTTCGTGTTGGCGTTCAGGGTCATCAGCCCGATGGGCTGGACCGGCGCGAGCTCCTCCGGGACGATCTTCGTGGGGTCCAGGAGGTCGATTCCCTCGAACGTCTGGTCGGGGGTGTCGGGGAAGACCTGGATGCCCAGTTCCCACTGCGGGAAGGCGCCGGCTTCGATGGCGTCGAAGAGGTCGCGGCGGTGGAAGTCGGGGTCCATGCCGTTGATCAGCTGCGCTTCCTCCCACACGAGGGAGTGCACGCCCAGCTTCGGCTTCCAGTGGAACTTCACCAGCGCGGTGTCGCCGGCGGTGTTGACCAGGCGGAAGGTGTGGACGCCGAAGCCCTCCATCATCCGGTAGGAGCGCGGGATGCCGCGGTCGGACATGTTCCACAGGGTGTGGTGGGTGGCCTCGGTGTGCAGGGACACGAAGTCCCAGAACGTGTCGTGGGCGCTCTGCGCCTGCGGGATCTCGCGGTCCGGGTGGGGCTTCCCGGCGTGGATGATGTCGGGGAACTTGATGGCGTCCTGGATGAAGAACACCGGGATGTTGTTGCCGACCAGGTCGAAGGTGCCCTCGTCGGTGTAGAACTTCGTCGCGAAGCCGCGGGTGTCGCGGACGGTGTCGGCAGAGCCGCGTGAGCCGAGCACGGTGGAGAAGCGCACGAACACCGGCGTCTCCACGTCCTTGCCGAGGAACGCCGCCTTGGTCACCTCGCCCGCCGTGCCGTAGCCCTGGAAGATTCCGTGCGCCGCGGCGCCGCGGGCGTGGACCACCCGCTCCGGGATCCGCTCGTGGTCGAAATGGGTGATCTTCTCGCGCAGGTGGTGGTCCTGGAGCAGGACCGGACCGCGGGCCCCGGCCTTGAGGGAGTGGTCGGTGTCGTACAGCCGCGCGCCCTGCGCGGTGGTCAGGTAGGCGCCGCTCTGCGCCGCACGCGCCTGGTCCGCCCCCGTGGCCTGCCCGGTGGGGCTCACGGTCTCGGGTCCTTCCTGGTCCGCCTTGGGCGGCAGGGGCTCCGTGGGCTGCGTCGGCTCGGCCAGGGACGGGGACACCGGCCCCGGCTTCCCCGGCAGGCCGTCCTCGCCCGGCTCGGAGGCGGCAGAGGTGTGCTTGGTGGTCATCTCTTCTCCCAGGGACGGTCTGCTGGACGCTTCACCCATGACCGGGAAGCGTCCGCTCTCAAACGGAGGCGGGGGGTTTCTCACCCGCCTCCTCACGGCACCTGCCCGTCGCCCTCGCGGGGGCCGGGCGTGACCGTCGCCTACCCCCTCCACCGAAACGAACCCTGCCGATTCCGCGTCCGGGTCGAGGAGGCCGCCGCGAGCGGGGGTCAGGGCGTGAAGAGCACCTTGACGGCGCCGTCCTGCTTCTTCTGGAACATCTCGTACGCGTCCGGGGCCTGCTCCAGCGGCAGCCGGTGCGTGGCGAAGTCGTCGACGCCCAGGGGGTCGCCGCCGTCGGTGAGGAGGGGGAGGATGTCGTCGACCCAGCGCCAGACGTTGGCCTGGCCCATCCGCACCTGCAGCTGCTTGTCGAACATGGTGAGCAGCGGCAGCGGATCGGCCGCGCCCCCGTACACACCCGAGATGGACACGGTGCCGCCCCGGCGGACGAGGTCGATCGCGGTGGAGAGCGCGGCGAGCCGGTCGACGCCCGCGCGCTTCATCATGGCCGCGGCGAGGCCGTCCGGGAGGAGGGTGGTCATGCCCTGCGCGGTGGCGGCGACACGGCTGCCGTGGGCCTCCATGCCCACCGCGTCGATCACGGCGTCGGGGCCGCGGCCGCCGGTGAGCCCGCGGACGGTGTCCACGAGGTCGTCGCCGCACTCCCGGAGGTCCAGGGTGTGGATGCCGCGCCGGGCGGCCCGCTCCAGGCGTTCGGGGACGAGGTCGATGCCGATGACGGTGGTGGCACCGCGGTGGGCGGCGATGCGGGCGGACATGTCGCCGATGGGGCCGAGCCCGAGGACGGCGACGCTGCCGCCAGGCGGCACGGACGCGTACTCCACGGCCTGCCACGCGGTGGGCAGCACATCGGAGAGGTAGACGAAGCGGTCGTCGGACGGCCCGTGCGGGACGTGGATGGGGAGCTTGTTGCCGAAGGGGACGCGCAGGTACTCGGCCTGCCCGCCCGGCACCTGGCCGTAGAGCTTCGTGTACCCGAAGAGGGAGGCTCCGGTGCCGTGCTCGTGGACCTGCGTCGTCTCGCACTGGGACTGCAGGCCCCGGTCGCACATGAAGCACGACCCGCAGGACACGTTGAAGGGGATGACCACCCGGTCCCCCGGTTTCAGCGAGGTGACATCGGGCCCCACTTCCTCGACGATCCCCATGGGCTCGTGGCCCAGGATGTCACCGGGGTCGAGAAAGGCGCCGAGGACCTCGTAGAGGTGCAGGTCCGAGCCGCACAAACCGGTCGTCGTGATCTTCACGACCACGTCGTCGCGGTCGCGGATCGCGGGATCGGGCACGGTGTCCACGCGTACGTCCCGCTTGCCGTGCCATGTGAGTGCCCTCATGACGCCTCCTTGCCGACGGTGCTGTCTCGTCTCCTCGCGGCCGCGGCGCCCCGTACTGCCCGGGGGCGCGGCCCGGTCCCTCACGGTGCGCGTGCCCCCCGCGGTGCCGCCGAACCGGAACGGCCGGGTTTTCCCGTCCCGCCGCCGGGACCGCGCATCAGGCCGGTGGGCGTGGGCAGTCGCCGGACATGAACCGACTTCTGGACACCGGCAGCTCCTACTGGATGCGGACGGCGGACTTCCCGTCCTTCGCCCCGCTCGCGGGGGACACGGAGGCCGACGCGGCGGTCGTCGGGGGCGGCATCGTCGGCCTCAGCACGGCCTGGGAACTGGCCCGCGCCGGGCTGAACGTGGTCGTACTCGAAGCGGACCGGCTCGCGGGCGGGGTCACCGGCCATACGACGGGCAAGCTCACCGCGCTCCACACCGCCGTGTACGACACCCTGCGGACCAAGCACGGACAGGACACGGCCCGCCAGTACGCGGCGTCCCAGAGCGCGGCGTTGCGGCACGTCGTCGAGACCGCCGCGGAACTGGGCGTCGACTGCGAGCTGGAGCGGCGCCCGGCTCTCACGTACTGCGAGGAGCCCGAGGGGGTGGAGGCCCTGCGCGCGGAGGCGGAGGCGGCCCGGGCGGCCGGTCTCCAGGCCTCGTTCGTCACCGGCACCGGCCTGCCCTTCCCCGTCGCGGGCGCGGTGCGGGTCGAGGACCAGGCGCAGTTCCATCCCCTGAAGTACCTGCGCGGGCTCGTGGACGACATCGTCGCGCGCGGCGGCCGGATCCACGAGGGCAGCCGCGTCACGCGGCTCGACGACGGCGAGAGGTGCCGGCTCACGACCGACTCGGGAGCCACCGTCTCGGCCCGGCACGTCGTGGTGGCCACGCACCACCCCGTCTTCGACCACGCCCTGCTCGCCACCCGGCTGACCCAGCACCGTGACCTGGTCGTCGCGGGGCCCCTGCCCGCCCGTCTCGACCCCGAGGGCATGTACATCACGCAGGAGGGCGGCAAGCGGTCCGTCCGGACGGCGCCGCTCGCGGACGGCGGGCGCCTCCTGGTCGTCACCGGGGAGGCGTTCACACCGGGCGAGGGCGAGGACACCGAGGCCGGGTACGCCCGCCTCCAGGCCTGGGCCGAACGGCGCTTCCCCGGGGTCTCCGTCACCCACCGGTGGGCGGCGCAGGACAACAGCGCCACGGACACGCTGCCCCTCATCGGCCGGCTGCCCACGGAGGGCGACAACGTCTACGTCGCCACCGGCTTCGCCGGCTGGGGCATGACGGGCGGGGTGCTGGCCGGCACGCTCATCGCCTCCCTCGTCGGAGGCGAGCGCGAGCCCTGGTCCGGCATCTACGACCCCGGCCGCTTCGGCTCCGCCCTCCGCTCCGCGCCGGCCCTCCTCAAGGCCCAGTGGGACACCGGCAAGCACTTCGTCAAGGACCGGCTGGACGCGCTCGGCGACGGCTCGAACGGCCCCGTCCGGAGCCTGCCGCCGGGCGAGGGGACCGTGGTCCGCGCCGGCGGCCGGCCCTGCGCCGTGCACCGCGACGACGCGGGCGAGCTGCACGCCGTGTCCGCCGTCTGCACCCACATGGGCTGCCTCGTCGCCTTCAACAACGCGGAGCGGACCTGGGAGTGCCCCTGCCACGGCTCCCGCTTCGGCATCGACGGCTCGATCCTCCAGGGACCGGCGCTCACCCCGCTGGAGCGACGGGACCCGGGCGAGCTCTGATCCGGCCCTCAACCGACCCGGCACCACGTGTCGGTGGCGGGGACGTACCGCACCAGCCCGCGCGCCGCGAACTCCCGCAGCCAGCCCTCCATGGGCCAGCTGCCCCAGCGGCGCCGGTAGACGGCTCCGTTGCGGAGGATGTCGTCGACGTGCTGGACCGGCGGGTGCTGTGTCGGGTGGTGCTGGTGGTAGGCGGGGGCGCCGCCCACCCACCACAGGTCCACTCCGCGCCCGGCCGCGGCGGCGGCGAAGTCGGTGTCCTCGGCCCCGTATCCGGTGTAGTCCTCGCAGAAGCCGCCGACGCGGTCCCAGGTGCCGGCCGTGACGGCGAACGACAGCGACCAGAAGAGCCGCGGGTCTCCCCCGCGCAGGACTCGTCCGTCCGCCGGTGCGGGGCGGGCCGGGTGC
The DNA here is from genome assembly GCF_042716255.1 of Streptomyces sp. NPDC058662. NCBI lineage: Bacteria > Bacillati > Actinomycetota > Actinomycetes > Kitasatosporales > Streptomycetaceae > Streptomyces > Streptomyces sp. NPDC058662. Next base: position 11,806 of record NZ_JBHXRU010000120.1, read on the forward strand.
GGCGGGGCCGAGCCAGCGAGTTCGTCGAGCCGGTAGCCGCCGGCGGGGGGTGGGGGCAGGTAGCCGACGGTGCCGCAGAGCAGGGCCCCGTCGGCGGCCGTCCGGGCGTAGCGGTCCAGGAGCGTCGGGCCGGGGACGCAGTCGACGTCGAGGAAGACCAGCAGCTCCGCGCCGGCCGCGAGCGCGCGGGCGGCCCCCGCGTTGCGCGCGGCGGCCAGCGGGAGGCGTCCGTCCTCCAGGGGCAGGGTGACGACGTCCGCGCGGGGGCTCCGGTCGGCGAGGAGCGCCGGGATCCCGGGATCGGCCATGGACACGACGACGTAGTGGTCGGGGGTGCGCGTACCGCGTGCGAGGCCGTCCTGCTGCAGGAGGAGATGGGGGTGGCGTCCCGCGGCGAGGGTGATCACCGCGGCGCGCACGCGGTCCCCCCCGGTACGCGCCGGGCCAGGTCGGTGAGCATGCGCCCCGCCCTCGCGGCGCCGTCCCCGGGCGACCAGTGCTGCCAGCGGTCCTGCCGGGCCGCCGCTTCCGCGAGCAGCGCCGCCCACGCGTGCGCGGGCGGCCAGTGGTCCCGTACGGTCGCCAGGCCCCCCGCCCGCAGGGCCCGCGCGGTGGCGTGCTGCTCCCCGTAAGGCCGGTCCTGGGGGATGACCACGGTGGGGACCCGGGCGGCGGCGCACTCCGCGACGGCGTTCTGTCCGGCGTGGGTGACGACCACGGTCGCCCGGCACAGCACCGGCCAGGGATCCTCCGTCCACTCGGCGTGCGGCCCGCCGAGGACGGTCCACGACCAGCCGGGGGTGGCCCGGGCCGCCTCCTGGAGCTGACCGTCGGCGAGGTCAGCCCCGCCGGCGCCCAGCATCACCACCACGTCCCGGCGCGAGGCGCGGTCGCCGCCGCCCGCCGGGCGGGCCCGGCCGTCGTAGCGGGAGATGCCCCCGGTGTGCACGGCCTTGGCATGCCAGGGGGTGGGCCAGTGCGGTTCGGGCAGGGACTGCGGCCACGGGGCCAGGAGGGCGTCCGCCAGGTCGTAAGCCAGGCGGTGGGCCTCGTCGCGCCGGTCCCCCCGCATGGCGGCGACCACGACGGGGATGCCCATGAGCCGCGCCAGAGTGGCGGCTTCCACCGATACGTCGCTGACGAACAGCGCGGGGACCTCCCGGCCGATCCAGTCGGCGATGGCCCCCATGCGCTCCCGGTGCCCCCGGTGGTGGACGGGGACCCAGTGCAGGCGCCCGCGAGCCGTGGGATCGACGGGGCTGTCCGCCGTGTCCCGCGGCAGGGACACCCAGCCCCCGGCCCAGGACGGCGGCCGGGGGAGGGAGGAGAGGATGGTCACCGGGCCCCGCACGTGGGCGGCGATGCACTCGGCGCGGTGCAGGTGCCCGCGGCCCTGGTGGTGCGCGTAGTAGCCGATCACCGCGCGACCTCCCGGTACAGGTCGGTGTAGGCGGCGGCCGTGTGGTCGAGCGAGCAGAAGTGCTCCGCCCGGCGCCGGGCGGCCCGGCGGTCGAGGCGCATGACGCGCGGGATGAGGTCCGCGAGGGCGGCCACGTCCCCCGGCGGGGCCAGGAGGCCGCACTCCGGGGTGAGGATCTCGGACAGCGCTCCCCGGTCGAACCCGCACACGGGTGTCCCGCAGGCCAGTGCCTCGGCGACCACCAGCCCGTACGGTTCGTCCCAGCTGGGGGTGACCAGGGCGGCGGCGGCCGAACCGATCAGCTCGACGAGCCCGCGCCGGTCCAGGTGGCCGACGTAGCGCACGTCGTCCCCGAGCAGGGGCACGATCATGTCCTCGTAGTAGGCCGGGTCCGAGACCGGCCCGGCGATCCGCAGCGGCACCCCGGCCGCGCGGGCCGCCCCGATCGCGTGGTGGGGCCCCTTCTCCGGGACCAGGCGCCCCGACCACACGAGGCCGCCGCCGCCCGGGCCCGGTGTCCAGAAGTCCGTGTCGATGCCGTTGCGTACGACGTGTGCGGCGGGCACGGTGGGCCGCCAGGCTCCCGCGGTGAACCGGCTGACGGCCGTGAACGTCACGGGGCAGGTGTCCTGGGCCCGGATGGCGGACTCCAGCCACGGGGTGGGCGGGGTGTGGAGCGTGGTCACCACCGGGACGCGCAGCGCCGAGGCCATCGCGACGGGGAGGTAGTGCAGGCTGTTGTTGTGCACGAGGTCGAAGCGGTGCTCGCCGTCCCGGGCGAGTTCGAGCATCAGCCCCAGGTAGGCGTGGTGCTCGGCCATCCACATCGTGCTGGGCATACTGGCGTCCGCGCGGGCCGCGGCGCTCAGCACGACGCGGCGCACCGGGAGTTCGCGGGCGCCGAGTGCCGGGTCGGAGCCGGGCGCCGCGAAGAGCTCCACGTGGTGGCCGCGCTGGCGCAGGGCGTGCGCCAGTCCCCAGGTGTGGGCTTCCAGTCCTCCCGCGAACGGTTCGATGATCGGGAATCGCGCGGACGCGATGAGCGCCACCCGCAGGCCGCTCATTGAAGCGAGCTCGTATACAGGGCGCGGTGGGCGGTGGCGAGTTCCTCGCGCTCCCGTGCGCGCTGCGCCGTGGTGGCCCGGGGCGCGGCCCCCCGCGCGTACGCGGTCCGTACCGCTTCGCGCAGGGACTCGGCGTCCAGGCCGCCGTGCTGGGTGTGCCCGTAGGTCAGGCAGGGGCGCTGCTCGGCGTAGAAGCCGCAGTCGGGGGCCGCGACCGCGGTGCCCAGGTCGTGGCATGCCTCCAGCCACCCGGAGTGGGTGCCGAAGAGGTACGGCAGGACGGACAGGTCCAGGGATTCCAGGTAGTCCCAGAGCTGGTCGTCGTCGAAGTAGTCGTGGACGGTGAGCGTCAGGCGGCCCCGGTCCGCGAGCTCCCCGAGGTCGCGCAGCAGTCCGGGCGCGTGGGCCGGGGAGGCGGGGTCCGCCACCTCGCGGTGGACGTTGACCTGGAGTTCGGCGCGCGGGAGTTCGGCCACCGTGTCCGCGAGGACGCGGACGACCGGGAGGACGGACATGTTGGGCCGCAGGCTCTTGGCGTGCACGCCGACCCGGAACCGGTCGCGGCGCGGGCGGGGGCGGGTGAGCCGGGGCAGTTCCACCACGTGCGGATGGGGCAGCACGGTCGCCGTCCGGTTCCAGCGGCCGCGGATGGTCCGTGCGGCGCCGGGGGTCAGGGTGACCAGGTGGTCGGCGGCGGGGATGACCACGTCGAGGGCGGCGTCGTGGGTGGCGGGGTCCGGCTGGTGGGGGTTTCTGAGGTCGTGCACCGTGTAGACCAGGGGTTTCCCATGCCGGCGGAGGGTGTCCACCAGCGCGGTCAGCTGGGCCGGGCTCTGGGCGTCGAAGCCGAAGTGCAGGTGGAAGACGTCGAATTCCCCGTGGTGCGCGTTCACCCAGTCGGGGTCCAGCATGACCGGCGGCCACCACCGCTGCGAGGTGCTGGGCGCCCCGGTGGGCCGGGGGTCGCGCAGGCGCCGTACGCCGTCGGGCTCGGGGGCGGAGCAGTGCCTTACGTACACGTGCCCCGCGGGCACCGAGGCGACGCGGATCTCGCGCCCGGATGGAGCGCGCTGCGGCTGCCGTTCGGTCACGGGGGCTCCTCGGTGCGGGGACGGGGCGCGGGTCGTGCGGCCGGTACCAGTCTGTTGCCGCACCCGGGAGCCCGCACCCGGGTGCGGGGGGCGCGGCGGTCCGCGCGGGCCCGTACCGCCCGGGCGCGGGGCGAAGCGGCCGGGGTGCGCCTGGTCGGCCGGCCGGGTGACGCCGCGCCGCGGGGAGCGCGTCGGTGCCCCTGCCGCCGAGCGGGCCTGGGTGCCGGGTGGGTCGTGCCGGGGCCGCCCGGCACGACGGCGCCGGGCGAGCCGCGGGGCCGCCCGGCCGGACGTCAGCCGAGGTGCTGTTCGAGCCAGTCCGCGGCGGTCCGCCGGTAGAGGCGCCGGTTGTCCGCCCGCAGGAACTCGTGGCCCTCGTTGAGCAGCGTCAGCTGCCGCGCCGGCACGCCGCGCTCGTTGGCGGCGCGGACGAACTGCTCCGACTCCGTGGGCGGCACGTTGGTGTCGTGCTCGCCGTGGACGGCCAGCACGGGAGCGCGGAGTTGGTCGACCCGGCTCATGGGGGACAGGGCCCGGAGCAGGTCCCGGTCGTGCTCGGGGTGGCCGTACTTGGCGGCGGCGGACTGCGCGATCCAGGGTTCCGTACCGGCGAAGAAGGTGGCGAAGTCCGACATCCCGCAGACGGCGACCCCGGCGCGGAAGAGGTCCGGGTGCCACACCAGGCAGGCCATGGTGAGGTAGCCGCCGTACGAGCGGCCCATCACCCCGAGCCGCCGGGGGTCGGCGTAGCCGAGCGCGACCACGTGGGCCGCGCAGTCGGCGACGTCCTCGATCGCCGCGAACCGGCCGGCCCCGAGGTCGGCGTCCACGAAGGACCGCCCCCAGCCGGACGACCCGCGGACATCGGGGGCGAACACGTCCAGGCCCCGGCCGAGGAGCTCGTGGTAGAGCGGGTTGAACACCGGCCGCTCCTGTTCCTCCGGTCCGCCGTGCAGGTGGATCACGCAGGGGGCCGGCCTGCCCGCGGCCCGGCCCGGCGCCCTGTAGTACCAGCCCCCGAGCACCAGCCCGTCGCGGGCCTCGCAGCGCAGGGGCACGGGGCGCACCGGGGGGCGCCCCGGCGGGACCGCGTCCTCGTCGCGGGCCGACCAGGGGGCCCGCGCGGGCACGAGGCCCGCGTCGAGTTCCCAGATGCCCGGCCGCCGGCGGGATCCCGAGAGGGCGGCGAACAGTCCGCCGCGCTCCACCGGCGCGATGCGGGTCACCACCTCGTGGGGCAGGACGGGGTGGTGCCGCGGCCCGACCTCGCCGTCCGCGGGGGCGAGGGGGAGCCCCACGCTCTCCAGCTCCGTCGCGCCGTGCACGTTCCAGGCGAGGACGGCCCAGCGGCCATGGTCCGGTACGCCCAGCAGGTCGAGCGCGCAGCGGTCGCGCTCGGCCGCGACCGAGACCCCCTGACCGCGGCCGTCCTCGTCGAGGCGTACCCGCAGGAGGGCCGCGAACTCGCGGTCCAGGTCGCTGCGCAGCCACAGGGTCCGGGCGTCGGCGGAGAACCGGCCGATCCAGGGGTCCCCGTCGGCGACGCGCAGCGCGAGGGCGGTGCGACCGGACGCGGTGTCGAGTACGAGGCCCTCCCGGTGGCCGCGGGGGCCGCGGCGCACGAGCGCGAGGCGGCCGTCCGCGCTGGTGTCGCACACGCGCAGCGACGCGGCTCCTTCCTCGCTGTGGAGCAGGACGGGAGCCCTCTCCCCGTCCGGGTCGATCAGGTAGGCGGCGAGCCCGCCGTCGCGGGCCGGGCCGGGGTCCTGGACGGCCGGGCGGTCCGTCGGCGGGCCGGGGGCGGCGAACAGCGGCGGCGCTTCCCGCGGGGCGGCCCGGCGGGCGGTGCGCGGGTCGAGCAGGATCGTGGCACCCCCGCGTTCGGACCAGGCGGGGGGCGGCGGCCCGCGCCCCCGCCG
>NZ_JBHXRU010000121.1:0-17266 GCF_042716255.1 Streptomyces sp. NPDC058662
GTGGCCGCCGGGCCACCGGGTCCTCCCGGTCCTTCACCTGCGGACGGTCAGCAGGCGCCCTGGTCCTTCCAGACGCCCCACTCGCCCGTGGTGCCGGGCTCCTCGTTCTGCGTCCACCACTGGGCCTTCCAGTTGCGGCCCTTGTGCGAGACGAGGGCGCCGCTGTTGTAGACCTGGCCCGCCACGTACGCCGGGTTGGCGCAGGCGCCGCCCGTCGGCGGGGTCGTGGTGGGCGGGGTGGTCGTCGGGGGTGTGGTCGTCGGCGGAGTGGTGGTCGGAGGCGTCGTGGTCGGAGGCGTCGTGCCGCCGCCCGGCTGGACCACCGTGACGCCGCGGGCCAGTTCGCCGGCGAGGGCGTACGTCGTGCCGGAGATGTTCACGGTCCAGTTGGAGGGCGTGGACACCGGCAGGTAGTAGTTGAACGCCAGGTCGACCGTGGCGCCCGGGGCCAGCGACTGCCAGGCCGGGAGCTTCAGGGAGACCCGGTGGAAGTCGCCCTTCAGGCCGCCCACGTTGCTGCCCGTGTGGTCGCTCTTGATCACCTTCGTGCCGAATCCCGACTGGTCGGAGGCGTTGCCCGGGGCGGAGGTGGCGTAGTCGAACTGGAACTCGGTACCGCCCGGCAGTGCCGCCCGGGTGTTGTTGGTGATCTTGACCTTGGGGGTGAGGGGGTAGTTGGAGTCGCCCAGCTTGAACTCGGTGAACTCCGCCTTCACGTCCACGGCCTGGGCCGGCAGCGCGGTGTTGGACTTCTTGGCGCCGTACGGCGAGGCGGCCTTGAACTTGTCGTACATCAGCGAGGTGAGCGTGTCGCCCATCTCGTACTGGTTCTTGGCGGCGTTCCAGGAGTAGTCGCCGGCCATCTCCCAGACCATCGTGCCGCCGATGCCGCGGTTGACCACGTAGTCCGCCTTGGCGGCCACCGACTGCTCGTCCTCGGTGGACAGGAAGACCTTCTTCTGCGCGTTCCACAGCCACGGCGCGACCAGGGTCGAGTCGTACTTGCGGGCGTAGGTTCCGGTCAGCGTCGTGTTCGCGGGGAAGCCGTACTTGGTGACGTAGTCGCCGACGATCCCCTTCTCCAGGTTCTTGGCGTGCCACATCGGGTTGGAGCCGGCCGGCGACTCGGCGCCGTTGGTGTCCTTGTCGTGCCACAGGTTGTCGATGCCGACGGCGCCGTCACCGCACTTGGTCAGACCGGCGCCGGCCGGGCAGGTGGTCGCGGACGCCTTGCCCCACAGGCCGTCGGTGCCGCCCTGCACGTTCTTGTGGCCGCGGGTGTAGTACGGCAGGCCGATGTTGATGCGGCCGGCCGGCATGGAGCCGCGGAAGTAGTGGTACGCCCAGTCGGTGTTCAGGTAGCCGACGCCGCCGTACTGGGAGCTGCCGTAGACGTTCGCGGCGGCCAGCTCGGCGTCCTTGCCGTCGTCGAAGAGCGAGGCGTTCGGGCCCACGTACTCGTTCCAGGCGCCGTGCAGGTCGTAGGACATGATGTTGACGTAGTCCAGGTACTTCTGCATCTGGAACGTCTCCATGCCCCGCAGCAGGTAGCCGGAGGAGGGGGCGGCGACGGTGAGCAGGTAGTGCTTGCCGTCGGCGGCGCCGGCCCGGTCGAGCTTCTCGCGCAGGCTCTTCATGAGGGCGTCGTAGCCCTGGACGAGGCCGGCGCGGCGGGCGTTGGCCAGCTGCCAGTCGAGCGGGTTGCCCGCGTCCTTCATGGTGGTCGGGTACTCGTAGTCGACATCGACGCCGTTGAAGCCGTACTTGCGGATGAACTCGACGGAGGAGTCCGCGAAGGTGTTGATGCCCGCGTGGTTGACCGAGCCGTCGGCGTTGGTGGCCATCGAGTAGAAGCCGCCGGAGTTGACGCGGTTGCCGTCGTCCCCGAAGTAGCCGCCGGTCTCGGCCCAACCGCCCACCGAGATGAGCGTCTTGACGTTCGGGTACTGCTTCTTGAACTTCGTCAGCTGGTTGAAGTGGCCCTTGTAGGGGAGCGCGGGGTCCATCTCGGCACCCGCCACGCCCGGCCAGGTCATCCCGGTGGCCGCGTTGTTGGCGTTGTCCGCGCCGACCGAGATCTTGTTGTCGGAGCCGACGTGCGCGAAGGCGTAGTTGATGTGCGTGATCTTCGACCACGGGATGTTGTTGGCCAGGTACGCCGGCTCGCCGTTCTTGCCGGTGCGCCAGCCGGTGAAATAGCCGATGACGCGGCGCTGGTGGTCGGCGCCCATCTTCTCGCGGCCCTCGGCGTCGTAGACCGAGCAGTACGGCACGTCGACGCCGGCGGTCTTGTACAGCCCGTCGGGGCGACAGCTCTCGTTGTCGGCGGCGTGGGAGACGCCGGACGAGAGCCCGCCCACGAGCAGCCCGGCGATTGCGGCGCCGGATGCCAGGAGCATGGCTCTGGTGCGTGTGGGGGACAGCATGGTGCCTCCTGGGGAGGGGAGGATGGCAGGACACAACGGGACACAACATGCGTACGGGTGGTTCTCGTTGGCCCGTGACGTGCGCACATCTGACGGGCTGTTCCCTGGCAGGATGAAGGGAACGTTAAGAGGACTAGACCAACCCGTCAATAGGTCTGGACCAACCTCCGACCCGTGCGGCGCGATCCCCGGGCCCGCCGCGAACGGCCCCGCGGGACCCCGCGGCGGAGTGCGTGGTCGCCCCGGACCTCCCGCGGGTCACTCCTCGGGGCCTCCGCGGAACACTCGGCGGCGTCCGCGCGGCCGCCTCCCCGGCCCCGTACGGCCGCCTCCCCGGCCCCGTACGGCCGCCTCCCCGGGCCCGTGCGGACGCCCGCCCGCAGCCCGTGTGACCCCGCCCCGGAACCGGTAGGGACCCCGCCCGGGGCCCGTCCTGTGAGCCAGGCCACACATCCTCACCCGCATGGCCGCCGATCACCCGTGGCAGACTGGCTCCAGTACCAGTAGCAGCGCACTCCGGGGTCGGTGTAATTCCGAACCGGCGGTTATAGTCCGCGACCCGTCCGCAGCCAGCGGCCGGTTGACCAGGTGAGATTCCTGGACCGACGGTTAAAGTCCGGATGGGAGGCAGTGCGCGGCGGGCCAGTCACCGGTACGCCGCCGTCGGCGGTTCGTCGGCGCATCCTCGCGATGCCGCCCCAGCGAACCGTTTTCCGGCCTCGGCGTCCCCGCGTGCGCTGTACCGCTTCATCTGTCGTTTCCCGACAGGCCCCGGAGTCCGTGCCCGATGAGGCAGGAGGACCCGGTGGCGACACATGCCGCGCAGACAGCACCCGACGCGGACACCCGTGCCATGCGCCGAGCCGTCGAGCTCGCCGCCCGCGGGCTCGGCTCCACCAGCCCCAACCCCGTCGTCGGCTGCGTGATCACCGACGCCTCGGGCGCTGTCGTGGGCGAGGGCTGGCACCAGCGGGCCGGCGGTCCGCACGCCGAAATCCACGCCCTGCGCGCCGCGGGCGACGCCGCCCGCGGCGCCACCGCCTACGTCACCCTCGAACCCTGCGACCACACCGGTCGCACGGGCCCCTGCTCCCGCGCCCTCCTCGACGCCGGCATCACCCGTGTGGTCTACGCGGTGCCCGACCCGAACCCCCAGGCCGCCGGGGGCGCCGCCACCCTGCGCGCCGCCGGCGTGGACACCCGGGCCGGCCTCCTCCGGGAGGAGGCCGAGCAGGGCAACGCGGCCTGGCTGACCTCCGTCCGGCTGGGCCGCCCGTACGTGCTGTGGAAGTACGCCGCCACCCTCGACGGCAGGATCGCCGCCGCGGACGGCACCAGCCGCTGGATCAGCTCCGCCGAGTCCCGCGCCGACGTCCACCGGCTGCGCGCCGAGGCCGACGCCGTCGTCGTCGGCTCCGGCACCCTGCGCGCCGACGACCCGCACCTCGCCGTCCGCGGCGTCGAGGGCGCCGTGCAGCCCCTGCGCGTCGTCCTCGACACCCGCGCCACCGTCCGGCCCGGCGCCCGGGTCCTGGACGGGGCCGCCCCCACCCTGATCGTCGTGGGCGAGGACACCGGCGAGGAGGCCACCCGCCACCTGGCCGGCGTCGACGTGGCCCGGATCCCGTACGACGGGAACGGCCTCGCCGTCCCCGCCCTGCTCGCCGAGCTGCACGGACGCGGCATCCGCTCCGTCCTCCTCGAAGGCGGCCCGACCCTGGCCGGCGCCTTCGTCGCCGCCGGCGCCGTCGACCGGGTCGTCGGCTACCTCGCCCCCGTCCTGCTCGGCGCCGGCCCCGCCGCCCTCGCCGACGCCGGCATCGCCACCCTCACCGACGCGCTGCGCCTTCGCATCACCGAGAGCGTCCGCATCGGCACGGACATCCGCATCACCGCCGTACCCGCCGCCACCTCCCTCCCCACCGTCCCCAAGGAGCACTGAGTGTTCACCGGAATCGTCGAAGAACTGGGCGAGGTCGCCGCGGTCGAGCAGCTCGCGGAAGCCTCCCGCTTCCGCCTGCGCGGCCCCGTCGTCACCGCGGACGCCAAGCACGGCGACTCCATCGCCGTCAACGGCGTCTGCCTGACCGTCGTGGAGACCGCCGACGGCGAGTTCACCGCCGACGTCATGCAGGAGACCCTCGACCGCTCCAGCCTCGGCGCCCTGACCGAGGGCTCCCGGGTCAACCTGGAGCGCCCGATGGCCCTCGGCGGCCGGCTCGGCGGGCACCTCGTCCAGGGACACGTGGACGGCACCGGCGAGATCCTCTCCCGGACCCCCTCCGAGCACTGGGAACTCGTCAAGGTCGCCCTCCCGCCGCACCTCTCGCGCTACGTCGTCGAGAAGGGCTCCATCACGGTCGACGGCGTCAGCCTCACCGTGGTCGAGGCCGCCGCCGACTGGTTCACCATCAGCCTCATCCCCACCACCCTCGCGCTGACCACCCTCGGCATCAAGCAGCCCGGCGACCCCGTCAACCTGGAGGTCGACGTCCTCGCCAAGTACGTCGAGCGCCTGCTCGCCGCCGGAGTGAACCCGGCGCACACCGAGGAGGCCGGCCGGTGAACGCCCTGACCTGGCTCAACACCGAGGCCTTCACGGTCGTCGGCCAGAAGGTCATCTGGTCCGACATGATCGGGAACCTGATGGGCCTCGCCGCACTCGCCCTCGGCTGGCGCCGCTCCATATGGACCTGGCCCGCACAGCTCCTCTCCGGCCTGATCCTCATCGCCGCCTACGCCTCCGCCCACCTCGCCGGGGGCGTCGGCAAGCAGCTCCTCGTCATCGGCGTCGCGATCTGGGGCTGGCGCGCCTGGCAGCTCGGCAAGCGCCGGGCCCAGGACGGCTCCATCGCCGTGCGCACCGCCACCTGGAAGGAGCGGGCCCTGCTCCTCGCCGGGGCGGCGCTCGGCACGCTCGCCGTCGGCGGCCTGTTCACGCTCTTCCCGCACCTGTCGTGGAGCCCGTGGGCCGACGCGTACATCTTCGTCGGCACGATCGTCGCGATGGTCGCCCAGGCCCGCGGCCTCGTCGAGTTCTGGTTCGCCTGGCTCCTCGTCGACCTGGTCGGCGTCCCCCTCGCGTTCAGCGGCGGACTGGCCTTCTCCGGCCTCGTCTACGTCGTGTACTTCGCGCTCGTCCTGTGGGGCGCCTACGACTGGTACCAGCGTTCGCGCAGCACCCCCGCCCCGGCCCTGGAAGGAGCTACGGCATGACCACCCTCAAGCCCGTGCCCGACGCCGACCTCGAAGAGACCTTCCTGCTCGACCCCGTGGAGCAGGCCATCCGCGACATCGCGGCCGGCCGGCCGGTGGTCGTCGTGGACGACGAGGACCGCGAGAACGAGGGAGACCTCGTCATCGCCGCCGAGAAGGCCACCCCCGAGATCATCGCGTTCATGATGAGCGAGTGCCGGGGCCTGATCTGCGCGCCGCTGGAGGGCCCCGAGCTGGAGCGGCTCGAACTCCCCCAGATGGTCCAGCACAACACCGAGTCGATGCAGACCGCCTTCACCGTCTCCGTCGACGCGAGCGCCGCCCACGGCGTCACCACCGGCATCTCGGCCGCCGACCGCGCCACCACCCTGCGGATGCTCGCGGACGGGGTGTCCGGCCCCGAGGACTTCGTCCGCCCCGGCCACGTCTTCCCGCTGCGCGCCAAGCCAGGCGGCGTCCTGGTCCGCAACGGCCACACCGAGGCCGCAGTCGACCTCGCCCGCCTGGCCGGCCTGCGCCCCGCAGGTGCCATCGTGGAGATCGCGGGCGAGGACGGCGTCATGCTGCGCCTGCCCGAGCTGATCCCCTTCGCCCGCAAGCACGGCCTGACGATCATCTCCATCGAGGACCTGATCGCCTACCGCCGCTCCAGCGAGCCGACCGTGCGCCGCGAGGCCGAGGTCAGCCTGCCGACCGCCTTCGGCGAGTTCACCGCGTACGGCTACCGCTCCACCGTCGACGGCGTCGAGCACATCGCCCTCGTCCACGGCGACATCGGCGACGGCGGCGACACGCAGGCGTCGGCCGACGGCGGCATCCTGGTCCGCATGCACTCGGAGTGCCTCACCGGCGACATCTTCCACTCGCTGCGCTGCGACTGCGGCCCCCAGCTGCACGCCTCCATGGAGCGCATCAGGGCCGAGGGCGCCGGCGTCGTCGTCTACCTGCGCGGCCACGAGGGCCGCGGCATCGGACTCCTGTCCAAGATGCGCGCGTACGAGCTCCAGGAACGCGGCCGCGACACCCTCGACGCCAACCTGGAGCTGGGCCTGCCCGCCGACGCCCGCGACTACGGGGCCGGCGCGCAGATCCTCGCCGACCTCGGCGTCCGCCGGGTACGGCTGCTGACCAACAACCCCGACAAGTCCGCCGCGCTCGTCCGCCACGGCATCGCCGTCTCCGGCCGGGAGCCGATGCCCGTCGAGGCGGGGGAGCACAATCTGCGCTACCTGCGCACCAAGCGCGACCGGATGGGCCACGACCTCCCCTGGCTGGACGGGCCCGTGACCACCTCCGCCTGCGGCAACCAGTAGCGGGCACCCCCGCCCTCCGGACACCGCACCGGCGACACACCGCACGACGACACACCGCACCACACCCACCCACCCGCACCACCACGAACCACCGAGGAGCAGAGCTGTGAGCGGCAAGGGCGCACCCGAACTGAGCGTGAAGAACTGCGGAGACCTGCGCGTCGCCGTCATCGCGGCCCAGTGGCACGAGAAGGTCATGGACGGATTGGTCGACGGCGCCCTGCGGGCCCTGCACGAACTGGGCATCGACGAGCCCACCCTGCTCCGCGTCCCGGGCAGCTTCGAGCTCCCCGTCGTGGCGAAGGTACTGGCCGGTCGCGGCTACGATGCCGTCGTCGCCCTCGGCGTGGTCATCCGCGGCGGCACCCCGCACTTCGACTACGTCTGCCAGGGCGTCACCCAGGGCCTGGTCCAGGTGTCGATCGACACCGGAGTCCCCATCGGCTTCGGCGTCCTGACCTGCGACAACGACGAGCAGGCGCTGGACCGCGCCGGGCTCGAAGGGTCGAACGAGGACAAGGGGCACGAAGCGGTCACCGCCGCCGTCTCCACGGCCATGACCCTGCGGACGGTCAGCGAACCCTGGCGCTGAGTGGCAGCCCGGGACCCCGTATTCTGAGGACCATCATGGCGAACAAACCCCCCAAGAGCTTTGAAGAGCTCTTCACGGAGCTCCAGCTCAAGGCCGCCAACGGCGACCCCAGCACCTCCCGTACCGCCGAGCTCGTGGGCAAGGGCGTCCATGCCATCGGCAAGAAGGTCGTCGAGGAGGCCGCCGAGGTCTGGATGGCCGCCGAGTACGAGGGCAAGGAAGCCGCCGCCGAGGAGATCTCCCAGCTGCTCTACCACGTCCAGGTGATGATGGTCGCGCGCGGGATCACCCTCGAAGACGTCTACGCGCACCTCTAGGCCGCAGCGCCGCCCCGCGGGCCCGGCCGGACCCCCGGCCGCCCGCGGCACCCCTTTCGCACCCACGCACGTACGCCCCTACGCACCCGAGGAAGCCCCATGCTGCGCATCGCCGTCCCCAACAAGGGTTCACTCTCCGGACCGGCGTCGGCGATGCTCCATGAGGCCGGCTACCGGATGCGCAAGGAGTCCAAGGAGCTCGTGGTCGTCGACCCCGAGAACGAGGTGGAGTTCTTCTACCTCCGCCCCAAGGACATCGCGATCTACGTCTCCTCGGGCAAGCTCGACATCGGCATCACCGGACGCGACCTGCTGCTCGACTCCGGCGCCAGCGCCGAGGAGATCCTTCCGCTGAACTTCGGCCGCTCCACCTTCCGCTACGCGACGCTCCCCGGCACCGCGAAGGGCCCCGAGGACTTCCACGGGATGACCATCGCGACGTCGTACGAGGGAATCGTCGCCAAGCACCTCGCCGAACAGGGCATCGACGCCTCCGTCGTCCACCTCGACGGCGCGGTGGAGACCGCGATCCAGCTCGGCGTCGCCCAGATCATCGCCGACGTGGTCGAGACCGGCACCAGCCTGCGCAACGCCGGCCTGGAGGTCATCGGCGAGCCGATCCTCAAGTCCGAGGCCGTCGTCATCCGCCGCAACGGCGCCGATGCCGAGAACCCGCAGACCCAGCAGTTCCTGCGCCGCCTGCAGGGTGTCCTGGTGGCCCGCAGCTACGTGATGATGGACTACGACTGCCGCGCCGAGCACCTGGAGCGGGCCGTCGCCCTCACCCCCGGCCTGGAGTCGCCCACCATCTCCCCGCTGCACAACGAGGGCTGGGTCGCGGTCCGGGCCATGGTCCCCGCCAAGGAGGCCCAGCGGATCATGGACGACCTGTACGAGCTCGGCGCGCGCGCGATCCTCACCACCTCGATCCACGCCTGCCGTCTCTGATCGCCACGCCAACCCCAGAAGGCAACTGAACCACCATGGCCGAGCCCGCCGCCCCGCCCGCACCGCCCGCCCTGCCGGTCACCTTCCGGCCGACCCGCACCCGGGCCGTCCTGCTGGGCGTCGGGCTCGCCATGTTCCTCACCATCACCGCCATCGCGGTCATGCTGGAGCGCCTCGCCCCCGGCGAGCGCATCAGCTTCGTGTTCACCGCCGTGCTGCTGAGCTCCGTACTGGTCCTGCTCAGCCGCCCCAAGGTGGTCGCCGACGAGGCCGGCGTCACCGTCGTGAACCTGACCACCACCCGCCGTCTGGAATGGGCGCAGATCCTGCGCGTCAATCTCCGCCCCGGCGACCCGTGGGTCTTCCTCGACCTCAGCGACGGCACCAGCCTGCCCGCCCTCGGCATCCAGCCCGGCGTCGCCAAGCAGCAGGCCATCCGCGACGCCCGCGCCCTGCGCGCCCTCGTCGAGACCCGCGGCCTCGGCGCGAACGACCACTGAGCACCCCACCCCTCGGCGCGAACGCCCACTGAGCACACCGCGCCTCGCCGCTGCGTCCCATTGCGGCGGCGATCCCAATGACTACCCTGGTGGGCGGGGCGCAGCCGTGCGCCCCTCCCGTCGGCCCCGGGACCCCCGGGATCCGTGGGAACCCTGCGACTTGAGGAGTGACTCCCTCCAGCAATGGACGGATCGTCCGGCAATACCCGCGCCGCCCTCCCCCCGGAGGAGGCGGCATGACCATCCCGCTCCTTCTGCTCGCGGCGGCCTTCGTACTCGTCCTCGCCAACGGATTCTTCGTGGCGGCCGAGTTCGGCCTGGTCACCGTCGAGAGACCCGAGGCCGAACGCGCCGCAGCCGACGGGGACCGCCGTGCCCTGACGGTCGTCAAGGCCCTGCGGGAGCTGTCCTTCCAGCTCTCCGGCACCCAACTCGGCATCACCCTCACCTCCCTCGTGGTCGGCATGCTCGCCGAGCCCGCCCTCGCCGCCCTGCTGGCCGGGCCGCTCGCCGCGACCGGCCTCCCCCCAGGAGCCGTCTCCGGCGTCGCCGTCGTCATCGGCATGCTGCTCGCCTCCGCCGTCCAGATGGTCGTCGGCGAGCTCGTGCCGAAGAACTGGGCGGTCTCCCGGCCGCTCCAGGTGGCCCGCTTCGTCGCAGGCCCCCAGCACGCCTTCTCCCGCGCCTTCCGGCCGGTCATCGCCGGCCTCAACGCCGTCGCCAACCGGCTGGTGCGGGCGCTCGGCGTGGAGCCCACCGAGGAGATGGCCTCCGCCCGTACGCCCGGCGAACTGGTCTCCCTGGTCCGCCACTCGGCCCGCGCCGGAGCCCTCGAACAGGACACCGCCGACCTCTTCGTACGCACCCTCTCGCTGGGCGGGCTCACGGCCCAGCACGTCATGACCCCCCGGGTGCGGGTCAGCGCCCTGCAGCACACGGCCACCGCGGCCGACGTGCTGAACCTGACCCGCGCCACCGGGCTGTCGCGGTTCCCGGTCTACCGCGAGCGCATCGACGACATCACCGGTGTGGTCCACCTCAAGGACGCCCTCGCCGTGCCCGAGTCCGAACGCGCCCGCACCGCCGTGGGCCGGATCTGCGTCGCCCCGCTGCGGGTGCCCGGCTCGCTGCCGGTGCAGCCCCTGCTGGAGCGGCTGCGCAGTGAGCAGCCCATGGCCGTGGTCGTCGACGAGTACGGCGGCACCGCGGGCGTGGTCACCCTGGAGGACATCGTGGAGGAACTCGTCGGGGAGGTGCGCGACGAGCACGACCTCGCGGAGGACGCCCGTCCCGAGCTCACCCCCGTGCCCGCGGAGGACGGCCGCCCCTCCTGGGAAGCCGACGGCAGCTGCCGGGTCCTGACCCTGCGCCGGATAGGCCTGGAGGTCCCCGAGGGCCCCTACGAGACCGTCGCCGGCCTCGTCGCCGACCTGCTGGGCCGCATCCCCGTCCCCGGGGACCGCGCGGAGCTCCCCGGCTGGAAGCTGTCCGTCCGCCGGGTCGGCCGCTACCGCGCCGAACGGGTCCGGTTGGTGCGCACGGCCGCGGCCGCCACCCCCGGAGCCCGGGGCGGCGCCGGGCACCCGGCCGACGCCGCGGACTTCGTCGGGGCCGGAGCCGGAGTCGGCGCCGGGGCCGGGGCCGCGCTGGAGGTGGCGGGCCGGTGAACGCCCTCCAGCTCGTCTTCGCGCTGCTCCTGGTCCTGGCCAACGGCTTCTTCGTGGGCGCCGAGTTCGCCCTCGTCTCCGTACGGCGCAGCCAGATCGAGCCGCTCGCGGCCGACTCCAAGCGGGCCCGCCAGGTGCTCCACGGCCTGGAGAACCTGCCCCGGATGATGGCCGCCGCCCAGTTCGGCATCACCATGTGCTCCCTCACCCTCGGTGCGGTCGCCGAACCGACCGTCGCCCGGCTGCTGGAGCCCGCCTTCCACGCCCTGCACGTCCCGCAGGGCCTGATCCACCCCCTCGGGTACGCCATCGCCCTCACGGCCGTGGTCTTCCTCCACCTGGTCATCGGCGAGATGGTCCCCAAGAACCTCGCCATGGCCGCCCCCGAGCGGACCGCGCTGTGGTTCAGTCCGGGCCTGGTCGCCTTCGCCCGCGTGTGCGGGCCGGTCACCGCCGCGCTCGGCGCCTGCGCCGCGCTCGTCCTGCGGCTCTTCAAGGTCGAGCCCAAGGACGAGGTCGAGGCCGTCTTCACCAGCGCCCAGCTCGGCCGGCTCGTCGAGGACTCCCGCCTCGCCGGACTCCTGGAGCCCGGCGAGCAGGAGCGCCTGGAGGACGCCCTCGAACTGGGCAGTCGGCCGGTCACCGACGTCCTCCTGGCCCGGGACCGACTCGTCACCGTCGGACCCTCGGTCACCCCGCGGCAGATCGAGCAGCTGACCGTGCGCACCGGCTACTCGCGGTTCCCCGTCCGCTCCGTCACCGGCGCCTTCATGGGCTACCTGCACGTCAAGGACGTACTGGACCTGGAGGACCGGGAACGGGCCGTGCCCCAGCGGGTGTGGCGGCGGATGACCACGGTGTGCTCCACACTGCCGCTGGACGACGCCCTCGGCGTCATGCGGCGGGACGCCACCCACCTGGCCCAGGTCGCCGACCCGTCCGGCCGCGTGCTGGGCCTCGTCGCCATGGAGGACGTGCTGGAGATGCTCGTCGGCGAGGTACGCGACCCCGCGCACCGCGCCGCTCCACCGGCCCGCCGGGCCGAGAGCCGCGAGCAGGGCGCCCTGACCGGCTGACGAGCCCCCCGGCCTGCACCCGGGCCGCCCCGCGCCTCACAGCGGCGGCGGTTCGGGGCGGTCCTGGGGGCCCCGCCCCGACAGGACCTCTCCGTACGCCTGCATCAGGTCCGCCAGCCGCAGGGTCGACAGGTCGTCCCGCGACGGGTCGCCCGGGAAGCCCGCCAGCCGCAGGTCCCGGTACGCGCAGCTCTTCTCGTACAGGGTGCGCAGGAAGCGGCCGTTGCCCAGCTCGTCGATCCAGCCCTGCTCCACCACGTGCCCGCTGATGCTGCGCAGCTCCTCCAGCGCCTCCTCGTCCCAGCGGTCCCCGTTGGCGTCCGCGAGCACCCCGCCGATCGCGGTCAGCTCCAGCGGCCGGTAGCTCGGGAAGTCGACCCGGGTGGTGAAGCGCGAGGACAGCCCCGGATTCGCGGCGAGCAGCCGGTCCATCCCGGCCGGATAGCCCGCCAGGATCACCACGAGGTGGTCCCGGTTGTCCTCGGCCCGCTTGAGCAGCACCTGGAGGGCCTCGTCCCCGTACGCGTCGCCCTTGCTGTAACCCGAGTTGGAGAGGCTGTACGCCTCGTCCACGAACAGCACCCCGCCGATCGCCGAATCGATCAGCTCGTTCGCCTTGACGGCGGTCTGCCCGAGGAACTCGCCGACCAGGTCGGCACGTTGCGCCTCCACCAGGTGGTCGCCGCCCAGCAGGCCCAGCGCGTAGAAGACCCGGCCCAGGATCCGGGCCACCGTCGTCTTGCCCGTTCCGGACGGCCCCGAGAACACGAAGTGACGCTTCGGAGGCTGCACCGGCAGTCCCTGGCCGGCCCGCAGCCGCGCCATGTGCAGCTGCGCGGAGAGCGCCTTGACCTGCCGCTTGACCGGTTCCAGGCCCACCATCCGCTCCAGCTCCGCCAAGGCCTCGGCCAGGGCCGCCGGATCGGCGGGCCCGGCCGGCAGCCCCGGCGGCGCACCCTGCGGGGGGACGGCCGCCTTGCGCCGTACGCCCTCCCCGCGGCTCCCGGGCGGCGCCGGCGGGACCAGCGGATCGGCCTCCGCCTGCCCGTCCGCCGCGATGTCCTGCACGGGCCCGCCGCCCAGCACCACGGCCGCGAAGTCCCCGCCGGCCGGCGCCGGCGCGTGCCCGGCGAAGCCCGCGTAGCCGGAGTACCCCGCCAGACCCGCCAGGCCGGCCATGCCGTCGGAGTCGTCACTGTCCTCGATGGCCGTCAGCCGGGCCGCGGTGTCCATGAACGACGGGTCCACCCGGTGCACCGCCCGGTACAGCGGCAGCGCCGCCGCACTGCGTCCGGTCCCCTCGTGCGCCCGCGCAAGCCAGTACCGCAGCTCCTTGCGCTGCGGCTGCTCGCTGCGGCACCGCATCAGCGCCGCCGACAGCATCGGCTCCGCCTGCCCGTACATCTCCAGCCGGACCCGCGCCATCCCGCCGAACAGGCCGGCCTCGATGCCCAGCAGCGGATCGTCGACCAGCGGTTCGGTGTGCCGGACCAGCTGCTCCCAGTCCTTGACCAGGTACGCCCGGCAGGCGTGCAGGAACCGCACCTGCTGATCGGCGTCCACGGGTGGCAGCGCCGCGAGGGCCTGGTCCAGCTCGGGCACGTGCCGCCCGTCCAGCCAGTGCGAGGCGTGCGCCAGCAGCAGGTCCCGCCGGTTCTCCAGCACCGGCTGGACCCACCAGCCCAGCCAGTACCAGGAGTTCAGCGTCCGCCGGTGCCTGGCCCGCTGCTCGCCGAAGCGGTCCCGGTGCGCGTACATGCGAAGTAACGCGTTGGTGGTGTCGACCCGCAGGGCGTGCAGGCCGAGCCAGGCGTCGGCCATCGCCGGATCGAGCTCCACGGCGGTGCGGAACTCCTCCTCGGCCTGCGGATAGGCGCCCATGGTGCAGGCGTCGACCCCGCGCAGCCAGGCGAGTTCGGCCGGGGCGTGCGTGCTGCCCGGCGCGGCGAAATCCATCACGTCCCCCACAAGCGTGCCCCCGTGGTGCGCGGCAACCCCCGCGCGATGCACGCGAGTTGCCCACTGCGCCGATGAAATCAGGGCTGCATCGTACCTGCGGTCACGCACCTTACGTAGGGTGCGACGGGGCGGGTTCGGGCGCGAGCTTCCCGGCCGTCCGGTGACTCAGGGTGAAGGGCAGGCGGGGTCTCGCCCTCCTCGGCGCCGGGAGCCCGGCGCACGGAGGCAGAACGAAGCCCCCGATCACGGGGGAACGATCGGGGGCTTCGTGTCCGCGGCAGCCCGTAAAGACCGCGCATCCAGAACGTACGGCCGGTGCGGGGCCCTGGTCAAGCGGGTCGGTGGAGGCCCGCCGGAGCGGCTGGGCCGGGCCGCTCAGGCCCGGGGGAGGTCGTGACCCTCGGTGACCAACGGCGGCTCCGTCGCCGTCGCAGCAGCCCCGGAAGTCCACTCGTATCCCGTACCGCTCTGGCGTACCAACGTGTCGGCGTAGGGGCGCGAAGGGTCGTCGGAGAAGTGCGCGCGCTCCGCGCGCTCCCATCCGTCCCAGAAGTCGGAAAGTTCACGCCCGTCCCGGTTTCGCCCGCGCCCCCAGGACGTGGCGCGCGGCGTATCCATCCACAGGAGCCGCGCCAGTGACGGGCGCAGCGCCCGGCGGCCCGCGCCCACCCCCTCCACGAGGACCACCGGGGCCGGCTCCAGCACCCGCCGCGGTCCGGAGCGGCGCGCCACCCAGTCGTACGGGACCCAGTGCGCGGGCCGCCCCGCGGAGAGCGGCTCCAGCACCTGGGCCCGTAGCCGCTCCACCCAGCCGAACAGCTCCTCGTGGGTCGCCACGTCGTCCAGGTGCAGGACGGGCGCACCCCCCAGTGCTTCGGCGAGCCGCTCCGCGAAGGTGCTCTTCCCCGAGCCGGCATGCCCGTCCACACCGATCAGCCGGACCGGGCCGAGCGAGGGAGGCAGTGCTGCGAGCTCCTGCGCAAGTGACTCAAGTGACGGGTGTGACTCCACGCCGCCACCTTACGACCGGACCGGTCGTCCACCCCGACACGGGCGTCCGGCTTCGCCCCCGGGCTCCCGGGAACTGGAAGGGTGAGGCCACCGAAGCACCGACCCACCCTGGGGGAACCCCGCGATGACCGCACCCACGCCGCGCAGGGCCGTACTCGTCGCCGCGCTCGCGGCCGCCACGGCGGCCACCGCCGCCACCGTCCCGGGGGGCCGGGCCGCGGCGGCCCCGCCGGCCGCCCCGCCGGCCGCCCTGCCGGGCGCACCCGGCGCGCCCGCCCCGCGCGCCACCGGGCGCACCGTGGACAACCGGTTCTGGTTCTCGTACGCGCACTGGCTGGCCGGCAGCCACCGGGGCACCACCGCCGCCGGGGGGATCCGCCCCGGCCTGGAGATCGGCGCCCCGGCCGGCCGGGCCGAGTACACCGACCCGCACACCGGGCGCAGGGGCACCTGGGAGTACGCCACCTGGACCTCCCCGGTGCACACCTCCGCGGTGCCGGCCACCGAGGTCGTCGCCTCCTGGAACGCCCGCACGCCCGCCGGTACCTGGATCCAGATCGAGCTGTGCGGCACCTACGCGGACGGGAGCACCAGCCCCTGGTACGTCATGGGCCGCTGGGCCTCCGGCGACGGGGACATCCGCCGCACCTCCGTGGACGGCCAGACCGACCGCCGCTCCACGGTCTGGACCGACACCCTCGCCGTCGACGCCCCCGCGAGCGGGGTCCGCCTCGCCGCCTGGCAGCTGCGGCTGACCCTCCACCGCAAGCCGGGCGCCCGGCGGGGCCCCACGGTGTGGCTGGCCGGGGCCATGGCCTCCGACGTCCCGGACCGGTTCACCGTCCCCGCCTCCACCCCCTCCGGCACGGCCCTGGAGCTGGCCGTCCCGCGCTACTCGCAGGAGGTCCACGCCGGGCGGTACCCCGAGTACGACAACGGCGGCGAGGCCTGGTGCAGCCCCACCTCCTCGCAGATGGTCATCGAATTCTGGGGCCGGAAGGCCACCCCCGGCGCCGTGGCCTGGGTCGACCGCGACTACACGGACCCGCAGATCTGCCACGCCGCCCGCTCGACCTACGACGCGGCCTACCGCGGCTGCGGGAACTGGCCGTTCAACGCCGCCTACGCCGCCACCTACCGGCAGTTCGCCGGCGTCGTCACCCGCCTCGGCTCCCTCACCGAGGTGGAGACCCTGATCCGGGCCGGCATCCCGGTCATCACCTCCCTGTCCTTCCGGCCCGAGGAGCTCACGGGCGCGGGCTACGGCACGGCCGGCCACCTGATGACCGTGATCGGCTTCACCGCCGCCGGCGACGTGGTCGCCAACGATCCCCACTCGCCCGACAACGCCTCCGTCCGCCGGGTCTACCGCAGGAGCGAGTTCGAGAACACCTGGCTGCGCACCAGGCGCCACAACGCCACCGGGAAGGTCGTCTCCGGCACGGGCGGCATCTGCTACGTCTACGCCCCGGCCCGACCGGGGGCCGCGCGGGTCGAGGCGCTGACGCGGGTGGGGATCCTCGGGGATTCCGGTTGACCGGATTGCCCGGATAATCGCAATTTATTGGGGTAAAGGGCATATAAAGGCTTCGCATAGGAGGCAGCCCGCCATGACCACCCATCCGAGCATCGAGCACCACCCCGACCTCGCCGAGATGCGCACTCGGTTCGAGCGGGTGACCAGCACGCCCGCCGCGCAGACCGTGGAGGCGCTGGCCCTGATCACGGGCCTGTACCTGGCAGCCTCGCCGTGGATCGCCGGGTTCAGCACGCTGACCCCGCTGGCGATCAACAACCTCATCGCCGGACTGGCCTTCTGCCTGTGCATGGGCGGTTTCGGTTCCGCATACGAGCGCACCCACGCGATGGCCTGGACGGCGGTCGCACTCGGCGCGTGGACGATCGTCGCCCCGTGGGTCATCGCGGGGGAGATGGACACGACCCGCACGGTGGTCAGCAATGTGATCACCGGCATCGTGGCCCTCTGCCTCGGCCTCGCCATGGCGGCGATGGCCGGCCGCAACCGAGACTCCCGCGCCCGCGGCCGCGAGAGCCGGGTCTGACCGGCACCGCGCACGGCCCCGCGGCCGGGCTCCGACCCGCATCCGGGTCGGAGCCCGGCCGCGTGCGGTACGGGGCCCCGACGCGTGCGCTACGGGGCCCAGCCGCACGGCGGCCGGGGTTCGCGGCGGCGGGTGACGCGCCCCACGCGTGAGCAACGTCGCCACCGCGAAGGCCGCG
>NZ_JBHXRU010000122.1:0-17062 GCF_042716255.1 Streptomyces sp. NPDC058662
GGGCGGGGCGCGCCGAGGCGGGGCGGGCGACGCCGCGCACGAGGCCGGCCGGCGCGGACGGCAGCACGGCGTGGGCGAGCCCGGTGTCGAAGGACGGGTCGCGCCAGGCAGCCAGACCGGACCGGAAGGCCAGGCCGTCGCTGACGCCCATCGGGGCCCGCGACACGGTCAGTCGGGGAGGCGCGGTGGTGCGCCACCCGCCGTCCCAGTCGCCCGGCACGCCGCCCGGGCCCGGGACACCGGGACCCCGCGCGGCGGACACGCCCGTGGGAGCGCCCCGCGAAGCGCCGCCCGCATCCCCGGCGGTCGCGGCGGCGTCCGGCACCCCGGTGCGCCGACGCAGCCTGTCCCGCCATGCCATCCGCTCAACCGCCTTCGTTCACCCTGGTGTTGATACGGGCTATCTCGGTGACCCAGTCCTGGCGCTCGCCGTGGGTCAGGTCGAGGATCTCGTCGCGCCGCCAGTGGAAGTGGTAGGCGATGTACGCGATCTCCTCCCTCAGTCGGGGGAGGGCGTACGTCACGATTCCCCCAGGCGCCCACCGGAGAGGTCGACCTCGAAGCCGCCGTCGCAGTGCGGGCAGGTGACCGCCGCGCGGGTGTGGCCCTCGCTGTTGACCCGCCGGTAGAAGTCCTGCAGGAACGCGACGTCGGTCGCGTACATCCGCTCGACGACCCCGGCGTGCACGTCGGTGACCGTCCCGAGCCGGGTGATCACCTGGCTGAGCAGGACCACGCTCAGGTACGCCGGGTTCTCCTTGACCCGCAGGTCGATCTGGGGGCGCAGCTCGTCGCGGGCGGTGGCCAGGCGCATCGCGCCGTGCCGGTGCACCGTGCCCGCCTCGTCCACGTACCCGCGCGGCAGCTCGAACTCGAACTCCGTGCGCAACCCGTGGTCCTCGCGCGGCGCCGGCGCGGGCGGGGGTGCCGCCGCCTGTTCCGGGGCCGGGGCGGGTGCCGTGGCCTGGAGGATCTCCTCCAGGCTGCCCGCCGTCACCGTACGGCGCCTCATTCGACGATGATCTCCTCGAACACGATGGTCACGGACTCGGTGGCCGCTGCGGACTCGCCGGCCTTGAGGGACGGGCCCTCCCACTTGGAGGCCCAGCCCTGCATGAGCTGGATGCGGCGGACGGTCGCGCCCGTGGAGTCCTTGATCTCGATCGTGAGGTTCTGCCGCGCGGTGTCGACGGCCCCGTTGTTCAGGGTCTCCTTGATCCACTTGGTGAACTCGCTGCTCTTGTCGAGTCCCCGCGTGATCGTGACCTCGCCCGCCTGGCGGGCGCCGGGCTGCTTGCGGATGATCTGCTTGCCCTCCGCGCTGACCTGGCGGACCTCGACGACCTCTTCCTCGACGGTCAGGCCGCTGATCTCCTGGATCGACTCGACCAGGTAGCCGCCCAGCTGCACGCCGAAGATATGGGTGGAAAGAGCATCGCCCTCTGCCATGACTGTCGTTCACCTTTCGTAACTGTTACGGCTGTTCCGGCCCTCGCGACCGTTCGGACCGCGCCGCCCCGCCGCCGCACCCGCGGCGGCGGGGCGGCCCGTCACTCGTCGACGAGGCTGGTGCTGTCGGAGAACTGCGCCAGGCGGAACACCACGAACTCGGCCGGCTTGACCGGGGAGACGCCGATCTCGCAGACCACGCGGCCCTGGTCGATGGACTCCTGCGGGTTGTTGTCCCGGTCGCACTTGACGTAGAACGCCTCGGCGGCCGTACGCCCGAACAGCGCGCCGCGGCGCCACTCCTCGGTCAGGAACGCCGTCACGTTGCGCCGGATGCTCGACCAGAGCCGGTCGTCGTTCGGCTCGAAGACCACCCACTGGGTGCCCAGGAGGATGGACTCCTCCAGGTAGTTGAAGAGCCGGCGCACGTTCAGGTAGCGCCAGGCCGGGTCGGAGGACAGCGTGCGGGCGCCCCAGATCCGGATGCCCCGGCCGGGGAAGGCCCGTACGCAGTTCACGCCGATCGGGTTGAGCAGGTCCTGCTCGCCCTTGCTCAGGCGCAGCTCCAGGTCCACCGCGCCGCGGATCACCTCGTTCGCGGGAGCCTTGTGCACCCCGCGCTCGGCGTCGCTGCGCGCCCACACGCCGGCGATGTGGCCGCTCGGCGGGACGGTCGTGTTGTGTCCGGCGGCGGGGTCGAAGACCCGCACCCACGGGTAGTAGAGGGTCGCGTAGCGGGAGTCGTAACCCGCCTCGTCGTTGCGCCAGGTGCGCACCTGCTGCGCGGACAGGCCCGGCGGGGTGTCCAGGACGGCGACCCGGTCGCCCATCTGCTCGCAGTGCGAGATCACCGCGAGCTGCACGGTGCGTACGCCCTCGGAGTCGATGTCGCCGCGCTCGTAGGCGCTCATCAGGTCCGGGACCGCGACCATGGTGATCTCGTCGATGGTCTCCAGGCCGGCGAAACCGGTGCGGGCGCCCGCGTCGCCCACGTACTCGGCCGGGTTCAGCCGGGACACGTCCGGCCGGCCGGTCGGGGCGGGCGCGGCCGAGGGGTCGGGCAGGACCACGGTCTGGCCGGCCGGCCGGGTCTGGGCCGTGCTCCGCTGCTCGCTGACCTCGATCAGCTTCGAGGCGCGGGCCTGGGTGACGAGGTAGCCCTTGACGTTCTTGCGGGCGGACACCTCGTAGGTCTCGGCGACCTGCTCGCCCTGGCGCACCAGGACCTTGAAGCGGTCCTCGGGCGGGTTCTCGCCGTCCGCGTCCGCGATCTCCACGGACACACCGGTGACGCCCGGCCGCGCCGCGATCAGGAAGCCGCCGATCTCGACGGGCTCCGCCGCGCGCAGGTGGGGGTGGCCGGTGCCGGCGTCCGGCGCGGAGGCGTCCTGGCCGGACCCGCCGATGCGGACGACGTACGCGGCGCCGCCTCCGTTGGCGAAGTACCCGTAGACCGCGTGGGGCAGGTAGGTGCCCTCGGTGAAGCCGCCGAACCGCTGGGTGTACTGGTCCCAGTTGGTGACCAGCGTCGGCTCGTGGAACGGGCCGCTCTGGGCGAACCCGACGAACGCGGCGACGGCGGTGCCGACCCCTTCGATCGGGCGAGCGCCGGACTGCACCTCCTCCACGTACACACCTGGGGTGAGGTACGTCGGCATGCTCGCTCCTTCGCGCTCGCTGCCCCGCGGGCGCGGGGCTTCAAAAGGGACTTCGAAAGACTTGGAAAGGACCGTGTCGCGGGTCCGTCCACAGCCTTTCGCGCGGGCGGGCGCGAGGGGCAGGGGCGTTCGGACCTGGCCGGGGGCAAGGGGGCTGCCCTCCCGGTCCGGCCGTCCGGCTCACGCGTGCGTGACCTGCTCCACGTACGGACCGAACTCGCCCTCCAGGACCAGCCGGCCGAGCTTGCGGTACTCCTGGGCGACGGCCGTCACCACCTGGGACATGGTCAGCGGTTCACCCGAGGCGGCCGCGGAGTAGGCGGCGGTCACCGCGCAGGCCCGGATCGAGCCCCCGGCCAGCTCGAAGCGGTCCGCGCAGAAGCCGAGGTCGAGGCCGTCGGCCCGGGGCAGCCGGTCGCCCAGGCACCGGTCCCACAGGGCCAGGCGCTGGGCGGCGTCGGGCACCGGGAAGTCCGCGATCACGTCCAGGCGGCGGGTGAACGCCTCGTCGAGGTTGGCCCGGAGGTTGGTGGTCAGGATGGCGATGCCGTCGAACGACTCCATCCGCTGGAGGAGGTAGGCCGACTCCATGTTGGCGTGCTTGTCGCGGGCGTCCTTCACCTCCGAGCGCTTGCCGAAGATCGCGTCCGCCTCGTCGAACAGCAGCACGGCGTTGACGGCGGACGCCTCGGTGAAGATCCGCTCCAGGTTCTTCTCGGTCTCACCCACGTACTTGTCGACGACGGTGGACAGGTCCACCACGTACAGGTCCATGCCCAGGTCGGCCGCCACGACCTCGGCGGACATGGTCTTGCCGGTACCGGAGGAGCCCGCGAACAGGGCGATCACCCCGCGCCCGCGCCCGCCGCCGGGCCGCATGCCCCACTGCCCCAGCACCTGGTCGCGGTACCGGGCGCGGACCGCGAGCTCCCGCAGCCGGCGGTGGGTGGGAGCCGGCAGCACCAGGTCGTCCCAGCCCACCGCGGGCTCCACGCGCCGGGCCAGGCGGGCGAGCCCCGCGCCGTTCTGGGCCCGTACGGCGATGCGCAGGTCGTCGGGGGTGACCGGGCGGCCGTCGAGCGCGGCCGTGCGCACGGCGGTGTCGGCGGCGCGCCGCAACTGTCCCGCGTCGAGGCGGTGGGCGGACACGGACCGCGCGAGCGCGTCCGTCCCGGCCGCCGCGTCCGCGTCCTCGGCGTGGGCGTGGGCGTCGGGGTCGGCGAGGGTGCCGGAGCCGTCCGCCGTGCCCGCGCCGGCGGGCCGGCCGTGCCGTGCGGCGGACCGCTCCAGCGCGTGGCGCCAGCGCACGACGTGCCGCTCGGGCGAGGGGGCCGCGACCGTCATGGTGACGGGGGTGTCGGAGGCCCAGGCGGGCTCCCACCCGCCCGTCCCGTACGTGAACAGGGGGAGGCCGCTCAGCACCGCGCACATCGAGCGCAGGAGCCGCGCCCGCTCGTCGGGTCGGTCGGGCAGCTCCTCCACCGGTCCGAGGAGCACACCGGCGCCCAGCAGGCGGGCCTCGCGGGCGGCGGCGCGCGCGAGTTCGGGCGCGGCGCGGACCCGGTGGGCCAGGGCCGCCGCGTCCAGGGCCAGGGGGCGCAGCCCGCGGGCGCGCAACGCGGCGGCCGCCAGGCCGACGGGATCGCCGCCGCGGGTCCGCACGTGGACGTGCCCGGTGCCGCTCGTGGCCGCCGCGACGGCACGGCGCAGTTCGGCCGGGTCGACGGCCGGGTCGTCGGCGGCCTCGCCGAGCACGTCGGCCAGCCGCGGGTCGGGCGAGGCGTCGCCGAGGAGGTGGGCGGTGACCCGGTCCGGGACGGCCAGCACACGGGACAGCGGCGGCCGTTCGGGCTCGGTGACCTCCAGCAGGCCGCCGGCGACGAGCGGCCCGGTGGGGGAGAGCCGGAACCGCGCCGTCGCCGACCCGGCGCGGCCGCACAGTTCGAGGGCGAGCGCGACGGTGGGCCGGCGGCGGGTCAGGTCGTCGTTGAGGTAGCCGTAGAGCTGCTCGAAGCGGACGTCCAGGTCGGGCGCCAGGGCGACCAGCAGCAGGTCCAGGTCGAGCGGGTCCAGACCGAAGCGCGTGGCGAGGACGTCGAGGGCCGAACCGGGCGGGGGGTCGGCCGGTGCGAGCGCGGGCAGGGCGGGGTCGTACGGGGCGTCCAGGATCCGGGTGACCGCCTCGGGGGTGAGGTACTGGCCCCGGTAGGGGTCGTCCGGGTCGGGGTCGGCGGCGCGCCGGAGCGCCACGGCCCGGCGCACCCGGTCCTCGACGAGGCGGAGCCGCGCCCACAGGTACGGGACCGGGTCGCCCGCCGGGGCCGAAGCGGGTGCCGCGTGCGGGACGGCCGCCGGGGCCGGGGCGGGTGCCCGGTGCGGGACGGCCGCCGGATCCGGGGCCGGATCCGGGACCGGATCCGGGGCCGTCGGGGCGGTCTGCGTCACGGCTGCCTCTCCCCCCGGCGGCGGCGCGCGGGGGCCTTCGGCCGTTCCCGGGAGCCGCCGAGGCCCTCCGGCCCCGGCCCGTTCAGCTCCACGTAGCGCAGCCGGCGCGCGCTCCGCGCCTCCTCCGGCTCGGCCTGCGGCACGGACCGTACGACGAGCCCCTCGGTGACCGGCGGCGCGGTGAGCCTGCTGATGCCGGCCAGCGGGGCCTTCACGCGCACCCCGAGCGACGGCTTCAGCTCGCCGCCCAGCGCGGACCACACCTCGGAGGCGGCCGGGGCGTCCGCGCCGGTGCCCCCCGCGTCCACGTCCACGAGCAGGCCGAGCTCGGCCAGCGTGCCGCTGAGCATGCGCGGGGGCAGCGCGTCCGTGGACAGGAGGCAGGACAGCACCTGGGAGAGCAGCCGGTGCTCGTCCTGCGGCCTGCTGGCCCACGCGGTGACCAGGTACGTCAACTCGAACCAGCGCGGCGGGGTGCGGCGCGCGACGACCAGCCCGTCCGCGTCGTACACCTCGCCCCCGCCGCTGCCGCGCCGGGTGTGGT
The DNA here is from genome assembly GCF_042716255.1 of Streptomyces sp. NPDC058662. Taxonomy (NCBI): domain Bacteria; kingdom Bacillati; phylum Actinomycetota; class Actinomycetes; order Kitasatosporales; family Streptomycetaceae; genus Streptomyces; species Streptomyces sp. NPDC058662. The sequence continues at coordinate 6,097 of NZ_JBHXRU010000122.1, forward strand.
CCTCGCGGATGTCGTACAGGAACACGCAGACCGTGGGCGCGCTGCGGCGCGCGGCCCAGTCGCGCGTCGGCGCGTCGAAGACCACCTCGACGCCCGACGCCTCCAGGCCGGACTCCGCCAGCAGCCGGCGCAGCCCCTCGTCGACCTCGTGGATCACCGGCGGGTCACCTCGTCGGGCGGCTGCACGGTGCCGTTGACCACGAGGAAGTCGGTCTGCACCGGGGAGAAGCCGGGGCCGCTCGCGGTGATGAGGCGGGGGCCGGTCCGGTCCTTGGCGAGGATCAGCAGCTGGCCGGTGAACGTGCCGTCGCGCCGGGGCAGGGTCGGCGCCGCCGCCGCGGTGATGCCCGGCTGCCACGTGAACCGCACCGGCACGCCGGGCGGGAAGTCCTCGCCGCGCACGGAGGTGACGAAGCCGGGCTTGCCGATCGGCGGCACGGCGACGATGCGCGGCTGGAGGACGCGCAGCGGCTGCTCCGCGGTGTTGTCGCCGAGGTCGGCGTCCGTGCCGGTCGTGGTGAGGGTGGCGCTCACGCGGCCGGTGAGTGCCTTGTCGGGGCTGAGGACGACCTGGAGGACGGTCCGGGCGCCGGGCGCCAGGTCCGGCAGCGCGCAGTTCCAGTTCTGGTCGCAGCCCGGCGGCGGGCCGTTGTGGGGAACGCCCTCGGGGAGGCCGAGACGCAGCCGCAGGCCGGTGGCCAGGGCGTTGCGCCCGTTGCGGACGGTGTACGTGACGACGATTCGGCCGCCGACGTAGCCGGGGTCGGGCTGCGCCGTGACGCGCACCGCGGGCCCGGCCGGCGGCGCGGGAGGCTCCGGGCGCGTCGCGGGAGGGACGGTGGGCGTCGGAGTCGGCGTCGGGGTCGGTGTCGGGGTCGGGGTCGGGGTGGGTGTCGGAGTCGGCGTGGGCGTCGGCGTGGGTGTCGGGGTCGGCGTCACGGGGGCCTCGCGCACCGGCACCACGGTCCGGCCGGCGTTGTCCGTGGGGCGGGGGTCGAGGACGGTGCCGGCGACCGTCCATTCCACCGGCTGCTCGCCGGCGGTGACGCCGGTGAGGGTGGCGGTCACCGCGACGGTGGTTCCGGGGCGCACGACGCCCAGCGCGCAGGTCAGCGCCGCGGCGTCGCAGGTGGCGCCCGGGGCGGTGAGCGCGGTGACGGTCACCCCGGCCGGGGGCGCGACGGTCAGCCGGGTCCCCGGCGAGGCCGCCGGGCCCTGGTTGACGACGTCCACCCGCACGGCGGCGGAGTCACCGACGGTCAGCGGGGGCGCCCGGTCCGGCGCCCGGATCGCGAGGTCCACCGACTGCTGCACGGCGGGTTCCTTCTGCCGCCCCGGCAGGCCGGTGACGAGCAGGTTGTGGGAGCCGGTGGCGACATCCACCAGCTTCAGCTTCTCCGGGCTGTTGGGGGCCCGCTCACCGCGCGCGCTGAGTACGAGGCTCTTCCCGTCGGCCGTCCAGGCCGCGTCGCGGGGCTGGAACGGTCCGCGCTCCGGGCTGTCGGGCAGTTCCCGGCCGCAGGCGCCGGGAACGCCGCGCGCGGCCTCCGGCAGCAGGACCCGGCAGGCGCCGCCCGTCGGGGAGGCGAGCAGGATGCCGCCCTGGTCGTCGAGGCGGCCGCCGCCGTTCTTGCGGTTGAAGGCGAGGGTGGCGCCGTCCGGGGAGAACGCCGGGCTGTCGTCGATGACCTCGCAGGCGCCGGGGCACATCCCGGCGCTGAGGTCGCGCTGCCGGGCGAGGCTGTCCACGGGCACGGTCCAGACGTGCTTGTTGCCGCCGCGGCCGTTGATCACGTGGTTACGGGTGAAGGCCAGCATCGCGCCGTCGGAGGACCAGGTGGGCTGGGCGTCGCCGCCCCGGACCCCGCCCTCGGGCGGGACGACCTCGCCGCGGATCGCGCCGGTGGCGGCGTCCGCGATCAGGATGCGCGCGGGGCCGGCGGCTTCGCCCGTGCCACCGGGCGAGGTCCGGGTGAAGGCCAGGAACCTGCCGTCGGGGGAGAACGTCGGGTCGGTGTCCCAGTCCCTGGGGCCGCGGCCCGCGAGCGGCAGGGGCGCCGCGCCGGACCCGTCGGCGTCCGCGATCCAGATCCGCTCGATCCGGCCGTCGCGCGTGTCCTCGAAGCGGGTCAGTACGATCCTGCGCCCGTCGGGCGTGTAGCTCTGCCGCTCGGTCCACGGGTCGTGGCCGGGGGCCGGCTGGAACAGCGGGTCCTTGGCCGGATCGGTGTTGGTGTCGGCCGCCGGGTCCTCCTTGAGGATGGTCAGCCCGAGGTCCCGGGGGTCGGAGCCGTCCGCCCGGGCGTCCTGCAGGGTCACCACGTGCGGCCCGGCGGCCGAGGTGCGCTCGACCACGGCCCCGCCGCCTTCGAGCGGCCCGAGCCAGGTGGCCGACGCGACCTCGCGGTCCTCGCTGAGTACCACCTGGGGCGTGTTCTCCGCATGCGCGGGAACCCGGAAGACGTGGTCCCAGTCGCCCTCGCAGTCGCAGGTGCGGTTCGGGCTGAGGAACAGGACGCCGTTCCCGTCGGGCAGCCAGCTTGCCCCGTGGGTACGCCACTCGGCCTGCGCGCCCCCCAGCAGCGGCCCGCCGGTGCGCCCGTCGGTCCACCGCAGGCGCGGCGTGGATCCGCCGGCGGTGTAGGCGATCCGGTCCCGGTGCGCCGCGTCGTCCACCGGGTTCCACACCGGCTCGGTGGCCGGGCCGTCGACGGGGTCGGTGACGCGGACGGCGGCGCCGCCCCGCAGGGGGCGTACGTAGACCTGCCGTCCGGCGGCGCGGTCGGCGTCGCCGGAGTACGCCAGGCGTCCGCCGTCCGGCGAGACCGTGGGGTGCTCCTCGTTCGCGGGCGTGTCGGTCAGCCTGGTCAGGCCGGTCCCGTCGGTGCGCACCAGGTACAGGTCGCGCTGGATGCCGCCGGTCTCGGGCCGGACGGCGGAGTCGAAGACGACCGCCCGGCCGTCCGGGGTCAGCCGCGGGTGCGCGGCGTCCATTCCGCTGGTCAGGCGGCGTACCGAGCCGTTCGCGGCGCGCAGGTAGATCTGCGGGTTCCGCTCGTCGCGGCGGCTGGCGAAGACCAGTTGGTCGCCGAGGGCGGCGGGCTGGAGGTCCAGGTGGGCCGGCCCCTCCCCGAACAGCGGGGTGCTGGAGGTACTGGTCGCCACCCGGCCCAGGCTGCGGTGGCGCGTACCGGCGTACGCCACCCGGCTGTCGCCGGCGTCGGCCGCGAGGGGTCTGGCCCCGGCGTCGCCGGGGCCGGTCGCCGCCGTCACCGCGAGCAGGGGGGCCAGCAGCAGCAGTGACGCGCCGGCCCTCCCCCAGCGGTGTCGCCGACCGTCGGAGCCACCCGTGCTCATCACGGTCCACCTCACAGTCCGGGTACAGCATCTGCGCATGATCTGGCCACCCTGCGGGCCGGCGCCCGCGGGCCGGCAGGGCCGCGGGGCCGGATCCGGGGGAAGCGCCGGGTGCGCTTTCGGGCAGTGCCGGGGCGCGGCGGGCGGTTCCGCCGGGCGCCGGGGCCGGCTTCCGCGGCCGCCGGCCCCGGGAGCCGTCCCGGCGCTCAGATCAGCCCGTTGCGCAGGGCGTAGCCGACCGCGTGCGTGCGGTTGCGCAGCTGAAGCCGCGTGATGACCTCGTGCAGCACGTTCTTGACGGTCCGTTCGGAGTACGAGGTCTTGCGCGCGATCTCCGCGGTGTCCAGGCCGTCGGACACCAGGCGCAGCATGTCCGCCTCGCGCGCGGTCAGGGTGGACAGGGACACCGCGCGGGGGTCGAGGGCCGAACGCTGCAGGCTGCCGACGTGGTCGAGGAGTTTCGCGAGGAGGTCGCCGGGCAGGACGCCCTCGCCGTTCGCTATCGCCAGCACCAGGCGCAGCAGCCGGTCCTGGTCGGCCTCCGCGCGCCGCAGCACGGCGGTGACCCCGCACTCGATGGCGCGCTGCAGCGCGTCGCCGGACTCGAAGGTGCCGACCACGAGCCCGGTGCGCGTACCGGAGTCGTGGCGCAGCCGGTACAGCAGCGCGGCCGTCTCGTCGTCCACGCTGTCCACGGCCACCAGCGACACCTGGGCGCCGTCGGCGGCGTCGACGAGCTGGATCTCGGGGCGCTGGCGCAGCTGGTGGACGACCCCGACGTGCAGGATCGGGTCCGACGCGTACACGGCCACGGTGACCCGCCGGCCGGCGCCGGACGGGGAGGCGGGGCCGTGGTACTCGGTCTGGGTCTGGCTCATAAGTCGTACCTGTTCCGGGATGCGTAGGTGCGGACACGGGGGGAAGGTTCGTCAACGGGGGCTGGGCGACGACGAGTTGCGGGCCGTCCCCGAGGGCATCGGGGCTGCCCGGGGAGTTGCCCCCGCGTCCGTGGAAGCGATGGGTCCGGCGCCGTAGCGTCGCCGTGTGATATCCCCAGCTGCCTCTCCCAGCCCTGGCGCGCCCGGCCTCGACATCCCGGCGGTGTCGGTGACCCCGGGCGGTACCGCCTCCACCAGCCTGACCGTCCGCAACGACAGCGACATCGTCGAGGCGTACCGCCTGGAGGTCGTCGGCGACTGCGCCGCCTGGGCCACGGTGGAACCCGCGCGGGTCTCCCTGTACCCCGGCACCTCCGAGGCGGTGACGATCCGTCTGACGCCGCCGCGCTCGCCGCAGGTGCGGGCCGGGGACGTCCCGCTCGCCGTGCGCGTGCTGCCCACCGAGCACCCCGAGTCCGTACGGGTGCCCGAGACCACCGTGCACGTCGAGGAGTTCCGGGAGCTGCGCGCGGAGAGCGCTCCCAGGCGCCGCCGCGGCTGGCTGCGGGGGCGCTACCGGATCGCGGTGCGCAACGAGGGCAACTGCCCCGTACGGCTGGGCCTCATGGCCGCGCAGCCGGGCGAGGAGCTGAAGTTCGACTTCCGCCCCGCCGCCGTGACGCTGGAGCCGGGGGAGTCCACCGAGGTGGCACTGCGGGTCCGTACGGGCCGGCCGGTGTGGTTCGGGGCCCCGGTGACCTGGCCGTTCACCGTGGAGGTGGCCGAGGTCGACGAGGGCGACGGCGAGGCGGCCGGAAGCGGCGAGGAGCGACGGCAGGAGCCCGGCGCCGTCCGGGCGCCGCTGGAGGTGGAGTTCGTCCAGATCCCCGTCTTCCCGACCTGGCTGCTCGCGGTCCTGGCCGCCCTGCTGGCCCTGCTGCTGGCCTGGTTCCTGCTGGTGCGCCCGGCCGTACGCAGTACCGCCAAGGAGGCGGCCGAGCTGGTGCAGAAGAGGCCGGCGCCCACCGCGGCCGTGAACGGGCAGGCTCCGCCCGCCGGCGGCGCCGAGCAGCCGGCCGGCGGGGCCAAGAACCCGGTGCCCGGGGGCGGCGGAGCCGGTACGGGCGGCGGCGGCGCGGGCGCCGGCGCGGGCGCGGTCGTCGGCGGCCAGCAGAGCTCGGCCACCATCGACCTGCAGACCGGCGCCGGACAGACCAAGACCGGTTCCTACACGGTGCCGGCGGGCAAGGCGTTCGGGATCACGGACATCGTTGTCGCCAACTTCCAGGGCGACGAGGGGGTGGTGACCATCAGCTTCGGCGACCGCAAGATCACGACGATCGCGCTGGAGACGTTCCGCAACCAGGACTACCACTGGGTCACCCCCATCAGCATCGCCGAGAGCCAGACTGTGACCGTCCAGGTGACCTGTGCGAAGCCGGGCACCCCCGCTACCGGCCGCCAGGCACAGGAGTGCCACGAGGTGCTGCATGTGAGCGGGGTGCTGAGCGACCTCCGGTGACCCGAGCGGCACGGACATCGTCGGTCAGGTTGTCCGCCGGGGCAAAGGGGGCCTTTGCCCCACCGTCTGAAAATAGGTACTCGGCGAGTCGATCAGGTGTCCCCTTTGCGGCCGTACGTTCCCATCCGGGTGTCCCCTCGACGTAGTGAACTCGCGGGTAACCAGCGGTAATCGGCGCGGCGGCAAAGATGGCCGGATCGCGGCTTCCGGCCCCCTCCCCTGCTCCGGTCAGCGGGAGGGGGCCGGCGCCTTCCTCACTGGTCGGTACGCCGGCGGTTGGAGTCGCCGGCCTGCATGCGGTCGTGCTGGTAGGCCTCCTCGGCCCAGCGCGCGAGGTCGTGCAGCTCGTTCTGGAGCTGGTCCCAGGTCTTCATCTGGGCGCCCATCGTGCGGATCTCGAAGGGGATCATCATGGCGCCCTCCTCCGCGTGCGGGGCGATCTGGTTCATGCCGCCGAACACGCTCTGCTGGTCCACCGCGGGAGCCCCCGTGAGCGCCGATTCGGCGAACGAGAGGAGGGACACCTCGGGCCCGTCGATCTGCCGGGTGGCGTTCTCGCGGAACTCCAGCTTGCCGCCCTCCCCGGAGTCCTCCTGGTACCTGGCGAGGACGTCGATGACGCCGTCGCTGCTGCTGCGCAGGAACGCCTGGAGCGCCGGGTCGAGCAGACCCCGGACGTCCGAGAGCCGCGACCGGGACAGGACGGCCGTCAAATTCTTGATCTGGCCCTGGTCCTGGTCCTGGGCCACGTAGTCGGCCACGGCCGCGACCTGCATGAAGAACAGCTGGCAGTAGCCGTCGAGGGCGTCGGTGGGCACCCTCTTGCGCTTCTTGGAGGCCGCCTGGCCGCGGTCGTACATCTCCACGACCTCCGCCGCGAAGTCCTTGGCCTGGGAGAACCGGAAGCGGGCCCGGCGGTTCGGTACGCGCGGCCCGGTGGGAGCGGCGTCCCGCAGGTGGTCGAAGAACATCGGCATGCCGCTCAGCGGTACCCCGACCGAGTAGTGCACGAACAGGCCGTCGCCCAGGCCGGGCTTTCCGGCGTGCTCGTCGTAGCCGAGCCCCGGGGCGACCCGGGCCCCCGCTCCCTCGGCCAGCACCTGCAGGTTCAACGCCATGTCCCGCAGGGGGGTCTTGTCGACCGCTTGGTAGAACCCGTCGCGCACGGCGCGGATCTCGGCGACCAGGTGGTCCAGGGCCGCGGGCCCGGCCTCGCTCATCGAGCCGACCACGCGGACCGCGCCGGTCACGAACTCCACGTTCGAGTAGCCGGCCCCGCCGGGCAGCGCCCGCTTGTCGGAGACCACCTTGAAGTCCGCCGCGGTGCTCTGGGCCAGGTCGGTGTCGCCCTCGTACTTCTGGCCCCGCTCGTCCTCCACCGGCAGGCTGACCTCGGTCTCGAAGCCCAGCATGCGCTGCACGGGCGCCCCATCCCCGCCGCCGGCCGCGGGGTGGTCCGAGGGGCCGGCCGCCGGGGCGTCCCGCAGGTCCGGCCGCGGACGGGACATGGCCCGTACGGCGTTCGCCTCGGCCTCCCGCTCGAACGTGTCGGACGGGTCCGACACCCTCAGCCCCGCACCGTTGTCCGTGCCGGACACCGGGCCGCGGCGCTGCTGGATCACATGGGTCAGCTCGTGCGCGAGGGTGTGCTTGTCGCCGCCGGCCGCGCCGATGACGACATCGCTGCCCGAGGTGTAGGCCCGGGCCCCGATCTCGGCGGCGGACCGCTGGGCCGCCGCCCCCGTGTGCAGGCGCACCTCGGAGAAGTCGGAGCCGAGGCGGTCCTCCATCTCCCTGCGCAGCGGCTCGTCGAGCGGCCGGCCCGCGCCCCGCAGCACCTCGTGGACGGCGGAGCGCTGCACCGCGGGCGTCTCCCCGTCGTGGCCGCAGGACGCGTCGTGCCGGTGCCGGTCCTGCTGGACCAGCCGGGCGACGGCCGTGTTCCCGATGCGCCGCTGCAGCGCGCCCGCCTGCCGCGGGGACAGCGCCGCTCCCACCACCGGTACGGGCGCCTGCGCCTGCCGTGCCCGGTTCGCCCGGTCGGCCCCCTGCCCGCCATCGGACCCGCCGGACCCGCTGCGGTCGTTCGCCTGAGCGCGCACGAGACCCCTCCCGCTCGACTGCCACTGTTACTGCCGAGATCCGTGTCTACCCGCGGCGCGCCCCGGCGGGCAGGGACGCGAGGGCAGCGCGGGGGCCACGCCCTTGCCCCGGCGGCGGCGGAGGACGACCGGTCAGGGCCAGACCAGGCAGTACGGCTGGTGTCCCGCCTCGTGGAGGCGGTGCGAGAAGTCCTGCCACTCGTGGAGCAGCTGGTAGACGTTGAAGGCGTCGCGCGGGCCGCCGCGGTCCGGGACCGTGGACCAGATGAAGGCGGCCGCGCCGACGGATTCCTCGCCCACGCCGCGGAGCGGGTCCACGACCGTCATGGGCAGTTTGACCACCGCGTAGTCGGGGTGGAGGACGACCAGCTCCAGGGGCGGCACCTTGTGCAGGGGTATGCCCTCGATGCCGGTCAGGACCATCGCGGCCACCGTCTCCGGCTTGATCTTGGTGAACAGGCCGCCCATGCCGAGCTCGTCGCCGCCCAGCTCCTCCGGGCGCATCGTCACCGGGACCCGGGCGGCCGTCGCGCCGTCGGGCGCGCCGAAGTACTTGTAGGTCACTCCCATGCCGCGGCCCTTGAACAGGCCCTCGGGCGGGGCGGACGGTTCCGGGACGGCATCGGCGGCCTCCGCGGCGCGGCGGTGCTTGCCCCGGCGGCGGGATTCGCGGGCGCGCTGGGGGTCGAGGCCGTCCATACCCTCGCCCGGTCCACCACCGCGTTGCATATCTCCACCCGACTGGTCTTGCTCGCCCCGGCCCCGCGGCCCCCGCCACGCAGCCTGATCATCATGGCAGTGACCTCCCCCGCGGCGGCGCGGTGAAACGCCCGTCCGCAAGTCTGTCGCGGCCTCTGAGACCATGGCTGGTGTGAGCTACCCGTACCCGTATGAAGCCCCAGTTTCGCAGACGCTCTTCGAGCGTGCGTCCCTCGTGACCCCCGGCGGCGTGAACTCTCCGGTGCGCGCCTTCCGCGCCGTGGGCGGTACGCCCCGGTTCATGGTGTCCGGTACCGGCCCGTATCTGACGGATGCCGACGGCCGTGAGTATGTCGACCTCGTGTGCTCGTGGGGTCCGATGATCCTCGGCCACTCCCACCCCGAGGTGATCGAGGCCGTCCAGGCGGCGGTCGCCCGCGGCACGTCCTTCGGCACGCCCGGCGAGGGCGAGGTCGCGCTCGCCGAGGAGATCGTCGCGCGGATCGAGCCCGTCGAGCAGGTCCGCCTGGTGTCCTCGGGCACCGAGGCGACCATGTCGGCGATCCGGCTGGCCCGCGGCTTCACGGGGCGCGCCAAGGTGGTGAAGTTCGCCGGCTGCTACCACGGTCACGTGGACGCGCTGCTGGCCGCCGCCGGTTCCGGGCTCGCGACCTTCGCGCTGCCGGACACCCCCGGAGTGACCGGAGCCCAGGCGGGCGACACCATCGTCCTGCCCTACAACGACCTCGAAGCGGTACGGGCGGCCTTCGCCGCGCACCCCGGCGAGATCGCCTGTGTGATCACCGAGGCGGCGCCCGGCAACATGGGCGTCGTCACCCCGGCGGACGGCTTCAACCAGGGCCTCGCCGACCTCTGCCGCGCCAACGGCGCCCTCTACATCTCCGACGAGGTCATGACGGGCTTCCGCACCTCCCGCGCCGGCTGGTACGGCGTGGACGGGGTCCGACCCGACCTGATGACCTTCGGCAAGGTCATGGGCGGCGGCTTCCCGGCGGCGGCCTTCGGCGGCCGCGCGGACGTGATGGGCCACCTGGCCCCGGCCGGCCCGGTCTACCAGGCGGGCACCCTCTCCGGTAACCCGATCGCGACCGCGGCCGGTCTGGCGCAGCTGCGCCTGCTCGACGCGGCCGCGTACGAGAAGGTCGACGCCGTGGCGGCGCGGATCCAGGGCCTGGTGACCGAGGCGCTGACCAAGGAGGGCGTGGCGCACCGGGTGCAGACGGCGTCCAACATGTTCTCCGTGTTCTTCACCGAGGACGAGGTCCGCGACTACGACGACGCCAAGAAGCAGGAGAGCTTCCGCTTCAACGGCTTCTTCCACTCGATGCTGGCGCAGGGCGTCTACCTGCCGCCGTCCGCCTTCGAGTCCTGGTTCGTGTCCACCGCCCACGACGAGCGGGCGGTCGAGCGCGTCGCGGCCGCGCTCCCCGCCGCCGCCCGGGCCGCCGCGGAGGCGACCGCGTGAGCGCCGCCGACACGCCCGGGATCACCGTCGTCCACCTGGTGCGCCACGGGGAGGTGCACAACCCGGACGGGGTCCTCTACGGGCGCCGGGAGGGCTACCACCTCTCCGAGCTGGGGCGCCGGATGGCCGACCGGGTCGCGGAGCACCTGGAGAGCCGGGACGTCGCGTACGTCGTGTCCTCCCCGCTGGAGCGGGCCCAGGAGACGGCCGCGCCGATCGCCAAGAGCCACGGGCTGGACCTGGCGACGGACGGACGGCTGCTGGAGGCGGAGAACGTCTTCGAGGGCAAGACCTTCGGCGTGGGCGACGGCGCGCTGCGCAAGCCGGGCAACTGGAAGCACCTGACGAACCCGTTCAAGCCCTCCTGGGGCGAGCCGTACGTCGAGCAGGTGGTCCGGATGATGAGCGCGCTGGAGGCGGCGCGCGACGCGGCGCGCGGCCGCGAGGCGGTGGCGGTCAGCCACCAGCTGCCGATCTGGATCGTGCGGAGCTTCGCGGAGAAGCGCCGGCTGTGGCACGACCCGCGCCGCCGCCAGTGCACGCTGGCCTCGCTGACGTCCTTCACCTACCAGGGCGACCGGCTGGTGTCGGTGGGCTACAGCGAGCCGGCCCGGGACCTGGTCCCGGCGCACCTGCTGGCCGGGGCGAAGCCGGTGAAGGGCGCGTCCAAGGCATTCGGCGCCTGACCGTTCGTCACGGGCGCCACCGGCGTGACATGCGCCACCGGCCGCTTGATCGACGGTCTGTTACGAACCGTTACCGCTTTGCCTAATTGAATACGAGTCGCGCGGGAATCACCCTTCTGGTGCTGCGAGCAATGCTCAATTGTCCGTTTATATGACTATTGACGTGAGCTTCGTGAGTGACGACGGGGACGGTGACATGCGCGACTTCAGTCGAAGAGGAGTGCTCGGACTCGGGC